>JBKWCO010000040.1:0-10075 GCA_046975465.1 Streptococcus sp.
GAAACGTGTTTTATAGATTTTTTTAACATGTTGAACATCTAGTAATGTCATAATAAGCTCCTTTATTTAATAGATTTGGAAGAGATTTTAGGAACCTCTTACTTAACTTCTGATACCATTTTATAGAAAAAGCAAGGTCTCAACCATAACCCTTGCTTTCATTTCTAGCCTTATTTCTTACACTTTTGTAAGTTATTAATCAATAGCCAACTTCTGCTTTTGAAAATGAATGGAGACTGTGGTTCCTTGGCCTACTTGGGAGCGAATACTAATATCATGTCCAAGCTGATCAGCAATTTTCTTAGAAAGATAGAGACCTAGCCCAGAGGACTGCTGAGTCAGTCGACCATTGTAACCTGAAAAGCCACGCTCAAAAACCCGTAGAATATCACTATTTTTAATACCAATCCCTGTATCTTTAAGATAAAGCCTATTATCTTTGAAGTAAATATCAATACCACCACTCTTTGTGTACTTCAAACAATTTGATAAGACCTGCTCAATGATGACTAAGAGCCATTTTTCATCTGAAATAACCTAACATCCAAGTCATGTAGATTAATAGTCAACCTTTTGAATAAAGAAAGACTATGCTTTTTAACAACTTCTTTAACCAAGGGCTCTAATGCAACCTGTTTCAACTGCAAATCATCATGAAAATTTTCCAAACGTAAATACTGCAAGACCAAATTGGTGTAGGCATCAATCTTGAAACCTCTTGCTCCAAGAGAGCCTTGGTTTTACTATCCCTAACATCCTGAAGTAATAATTGACTGGCTGCTATTGGTGTCTTGATTTGTGAACCCAAGCGTATAGTAGTCCATCAAATCTGTATAGCGCTTGCGCTCCTCCTCAGTCTGAACCATCTGACTCTCCCTAGCATTTTCCAAGGCCTGGTTAGGTAAAACTCAAAGGACTTGATGGGTAATTTCTTCATAGAGATAGGCTGTTTAAGACTTTTAAGGATCTACTCAAGTCCCAAATAACCATGATGATAGCCACAAATGTCAAAATTGTCAAGGCATAATAAAGAATATCTGCCACCTCTTCAAATAAAAAGGCAAACAAAACCAAGATGATTCCATTAAAGATAAACAAAAGATAGAAAGGCAGACGAGACCTAATATGGTATTTGATAAATTGTCCTTTATCCATCATGACGCAACCCGTAGCCGACACCTTTCTTGGTTTCGATAAAATCCTTCAAACCTACTGCTTCTAACCTTACGCAAACGTGCCACATTGACAGACAGGGTATTATCATCAATAAAGAAGTCACTGTTCCAAAGCTCCTTCATGAGGTCTTCCCGACTAACGATATTACCAGCATGCTCGAAAGAACTTGTAAAATCTGAAACTCATTCTTAGTCAAAGAAACGAACTCACCCTGATAAACCAAATCCATGGCCTTAAGGTTCAGAATCACACCTATATTCCAAGAGACTCTGATCCTTTCCAAACTCATAAGATCGGCGCAAAAGCCCTTGAATTTTTGCTAGAAGAACATTTTGGTCAAAAGGTTTAGTCACAAAATCGTCCCCGCCCATGTTGATTGCCATAACAATATCCATGGCCTGATCTCTGGAAGACAAGAACATAATAGGCACCTTGGAGACCTTACGAATTTCCTGACACCAATGATAACCATTAAATAGAGGTAAACCAATGTCCATAAGAACCAAGTGGGGCTCTACTTTTACAAAAATAGATAATACTTCCATGAAATCTTCAACAAGAACAACTTCGTAACCCCACTGTTCTAGCATTTTTTTGACTTGTTGACGGATAACCTCGTCGTCCTCCACTAATAAAATCTTATGCATAACTCTACCTCTTTCATTTCCCACTATTATAACAGAAATGCTATAAGAAACGACCATTCTCAGCAAATCTTACAATAATGTTAGATTAAATTTTCCAATTTTTAAAATAGTGCGTTTTCATAGGAAAAATCCTTTGAGTCTTCAAAGAAAATATAGTATTATAATAGAGTTGATATTGGTTTATCATCAACCAACGACAGCTTCATCGAATAATGAGAACATTACTTATTTATGTCACGAATTGGCGTGACGTTTCTACAAGGTGCCGTAACACCTAACAATGAGTAAGTCATAAAGTCATAATAAGATTTTACCGTCTTTTTATGATTTTAAAGGCTTGCTTTGCAAGCCTTTTTCTATTATTCGATTGTTTTGATTTTTGTCAGGTTCTCAATAGAATCTGGGAAAAATCAAAATACACTTTAGTTATATTTTTTATAGGAGGTAATATGAAATTACTGGAAGACCGCATTCTCAATGATGGGAATGTCCTTGGGGAGAACATCCTCAAAGTTGACTCTTTCCTCACTCACCAAGTGGACTTTGACCTCATGCGTGAGATTGGAAAGGTCTTTGCTGAAAAGTTCAAGGATGCAGGCATCACCAAGGTGGTGACTATCGAGGCATCTGGTATTGCTCCAGCCCTCTATGCTGCTGAGGCCTTGAATGTTCCTATGATTTTTGCGAAGAAGGCTAAAAATATCACCATGAATGAAGGTATCCTCACTGCTGAGGTCTACTCTTCACTAACAGGTGACTAGTACTGTCTCTATGCAAGCAAGTTCTTCACCCTGAAGATAAGGTCCTCATCGTTGATGACTTCCCAGCTAACGGTCAAGCTGCCAAAGGCTTGATTCAAATCATCGAAGAAGCTGGCGCACACGTCGAAGCGGTCGGTATCGTTATTGAGAAATCTTTCCAAGATGGTCGTGCCTTCTGGAAGAAGCTGGCTACCCAGTCGTTTCACTTGCTCGTTTGGATCGTTTTGAAAATGGTCAGGTCGTATTTAAGGAGGCAGACATCTAATGCAAAATAAAGAGAAACACTCGCAGGCGGCGAGTCCTAGGACTGCAACACCTACTTGCCATGTACTCAGGATCAATCCTGGTTCCAATCATGATTGCTGGAGTTTAGGGTATTCAGCCTCATGAATTAACCTACTTGATTTCAACTGACATTTTCATGTGTGGTGTAGCAACCTTCCTCCAACTTCAACTTAATAAATACTTCGGTATCGGTCTTCCAGTTGTTCTTGGGGTTGCCTTCCAGTCAGTAGCACCACTTATTATGATTGGTGAGAAACACGGTAGTGGTGCTATGTTTGGTGCCCTTATCGTTTCAGGGATTTATGTTATCCTCGTTTCTGGCGTCTTTTCAAAAGTGGCCAATCTCTTCCCTTCTATCGTTACAGGATCAGTCATCACGACTATTGGTTTGACCCTCATCCCTGTCGCTATCGGAAATATGGGGAACAATGTTGATAAACCAACTGGTCAAAGCCTCTTCCTTGCTGCTATTACTGTTCTTATCATCCTTTGAGTTAATATTTTCACTAAAGGATTTATCAAATCCATCTCAATCTTGATTGGTTTATTGTCGGTACTGCTATCGCAGCAAGCATGGGCTTGGTTGACTTCTCACCAGTAGCTGCGGCACCTATTGTTCACGTGCCAACACCATTCTACTTCGGAATGCCTAAGTTTGAGTTGTCATCAATCATCATGATGTGTATTATCGCTACCGTTTCTATGGTTGAATCAACTGGGGTTTACTTGGCCCTCTCTGATATTACTAAAGAACCACTCGATAGCACTCGCCTCGTAACGGTTACCGCGCTGAAGGTTTGGCTGTTCTCCTTGGTGGACTCTTCAACACCTTCCCATACACTGGTTTTCACAAAACGTTGGTCTTGTGAAGTTGTCAGGTATCAAGACTGCTTGCCAATCTACCATGCTGGTTTCCTTGTTCTTCTTGGACTCCTTCCTAAGTTTGGCGCTTGGCACAAATCATCCCAAGTCAGTCTTGGTGGTGCTATGCTTGTTATGTTCGGTTTTGTTTCTATCAAGGGATGCAAATCTTGGCGCGTGATTCTCTGCCAACAACGAACACAACTGATCGTGCACGACCGCTGCAGGGGTTGGCTCAGCAACCTCTTTAACAGCCTACCAAGCTTTCCAAATGTTCTTCTCAAACGGTATCGTGGTGCAAGCGCTTGCCATCGTCCTCAATGCCATTTTGAACCATAACAAAAAGAAAATAACATAAGAACACCTGAGTCACTTGACTTGGTGTTTTCTTTAATTTAAAATCTCAAGTTGTAAAGCGAAAGAAAAGACTAAGCAACTACTCTGTTAACTTTACTGAAAGTAGTCTTGCTATTTAATTTTACGATTGACTTATTTTCAATTCATAGACGAACACAATCTTCCAGATTGTAATGATGGGCAATTTCTATAATGCTATTAGGTAACTGTTTCAAGACATTCTTATTTCTTTTGAACTTGCTGCATCTAAAGAAGCCATCATCTCAACGCAAGTAAAACCTGCTTGCCCTCAAAATAGCACGTGCAATCTCAGTTTTATGATTTGACCACCTGAAAAGTTATCTCCAGTTAACATGTCTAATTGATGACAACAAGCCCCCATAGTCCAACTTTTTAGTGTTGAAATGAGCAATGGTAGAATAATCTTGATAAGAGTTAGATTATGTCGCACTTGTATGAAAGACATAGATTTTGATGAATAATTGCAATATCTAAATTTGGAGTCCTCCCTTCCATCAATGCTTTTAAAAATGATTTCCATTATGCCTTATCTTGCCCTGAATTAACCTAAAAAGTGTTGTTTTTCCAACCACTATCACCAACTATAGATTATGCTGAGAATGAAAAAGTAACCGTAACATCTCGAAAAATCTCTTGATTATCATAAGATTTAGTGACGTTTTTAACTGAATTTCTTCTAGTGTATGTAAGCCCTTTGAAGGAATTTCTGACTCATTCCAAATGTCAATAATTTATCTTTTATCACTTGACTTGATTGAATACTTGCAATACCTCCAGAATCTGTTGTAAGGGGTTAATAAGATATGCTGAAGCAGACATCATAGCAATAAGTGTAGTAATTGAATTTTGTTTCATGACAAGTCCAATCACAAATGGTCAATCAGCGACAGCTTTCAGAGGTCCTGTCAAAACATAACTAAATTCTGAAGTGTATAATACTTAAATTGTGTCGTTCCATCTCACTAAGGTTATGATAGTTTGCCTTACATTCTTTTTTCTGCTTGGTTGCAAATAATCGTTCAATCCCTTTACCAAAGTCTGTAATAGCTCTTAAATTTTTCTTTGAGCTACTTAGTAATTCTCTGACTCTTTTAATTTTCTAAAATAACTGAGGCAAATCATCAGAAAGGCACCTACAGTAAAAGCACCTACAATAACATTTGTTTGAGCAAATAAATAACAGATACTAGAATAGAGCGTCTCACACTGGCGAGATAAGAAATGATTGGAGGAACTCCTGGTCAATTCCAAGATCTTGTGTCAAGAGTGAGCAAAGCTCAGTCGAGTTTTTTAGGAAAGACAGCATGATTCTTAAATCTGATAGGCTTACATTAAACTCTCTAATAATAGAACGAAACAGAATATTCCTATACATAAAGCGCACAACCACCAAAAGAGATACTGAAAATGAAAACTATTAAATCCCGACTATCACTACTATCTATGACCTCCATCTGGATAATTACAGAATAACAATTCCTTGACAGGAATAGAAGTGCAAAAATGAGATAAAGTACATTTTTTTTGGAAGTAGCTTAAAATTTAACCATCATCGTGACACAGCAACCGATTTATTTTTTCAATAATCATTGTTTACCCCTTCATTTGATACATTATTTTAGTTTATTAATAGCAAAACTATTAAATTTCGGAAATCCGATAAGGATTTATATGGAACTAGGCCAAAAATGTTAAGCAGATTCGAAAACAGAGTATTATCAGACTCGCCTGGCCGGATCTGTAGCGAGTATCAGACTTTGAAAATAACAAACATCACTTCAAATGATACTTTCAAACTTTTAAAACACAAAGTCGAATATAATGAATTTTCGACAAGAATATCTTGTGGACGAAACCATAAAACTTGCTAATCAATACAATCAAGCCTCAAATCATCTAGACTTTGAAGCACTGAGCAAGTCGCAAAGTTTCGCATTTAGGAGAAACTAATTATAGTGATTATCTGATTAGTCGTATTACTGTCAGGTTTCAAAACTTCAAAACCGTCAGTTAACCAAGATATTGCTACAAAACTTCAAAACTACTTCTTCGATTGATATGGACACTTCGATATTGATTTACTGATATGGTAAGGGATATCTTACAGAAGATGCCTAAAATCTACATTAAGGAACTCCTAATTCTCGGTACAAATCCTAGAAATAATTTAGATAGAATCACTTTAGATGTTATCAGCGGTGTATTTTCCAAATCATTCTTTACGGAAATCAGAAGATAGTGACTACTATCTAAACGAACAAAACTATTCAATACCAGACTATTTCATGTTACAAAACTCTACCTTAAAGAACTGAAGCCGCATACCTTTATAAATTTATCGATAAAAATATGGGAAATTCATTACATAGAAGTTCTCCTACTTAGCTTTATGGGGATGACGATAATTTGAGAGAATGGGACCAAACTTTCGTCATAGACTTTATTGGATAACAGTTGTACAATGAGAATATAAATGTTTGAAAAATTAATTTAGAAAGGAAAACAGAATGCACGAAACACATTCTCTCCGTGAGCGATTTCTTGTTTTCTTCAAGATTTTTGTGCCCATACTGATTTATCAGTTTGCCAACTTCTCAGCAGCCTTTGTGGACACTACCATGACTGGTCAATACGATGCCCTACACTTGGCGGGGGTAGCCATGGCAACGAGTTTATGGAGTCCTTTTTTCACCTTTTTAACAGGTATCGTCTCTGCCTTGGTTCCTATTATCGGACACCATCTAGGGGCAGGTCGCAAGGATCGAGTAGCTCCAGATTTCTATCAATTTCTCTATATGGCTTTAGGTCTATCACTGATCCTCTTTGCCCTCGTTTTTCTAGGGGCACCCTTGGTTTTGAATCATTTAGGTTTGGAGCCTTTGGTCAGAAAGGTTGCCCTTGGTTATCTACGCTTTCTAAGTCTTGGGATTATCCCCCTTCTACTCTTTAGTGTGGTTCGCTCCTTCCTTGATGCCCTTGGCCTCACACGCCTTTCCATGTATCTCATGCTTTTGCTCCTACCTCTCAACGGTTTCTTCAATTTCCTCCTCATATATGGCATTGCTGGTCTACCAGAGTTAGGGGGAGCCGGGGCAGGTCTGGGAACTTCAATGGCTTATTGGGCCCTTCTCCTCATTTCCATTTCGGTTATCAGAAAGCATAAAAAGGTTAAGCCCTACCACATTGAAAAGGTCCAACCTCTTGATAAAACAGCTCTACTTGACGCACTTAAACTGGGTCTTCCTATTGGTGGAACGGTCTTTGCGGAGGTCGCTATCTTCTCAGGTGTTGGTTTGGTTATGTCTAAATATCCGTCCCTAGTGATTGCCAGTCACCAGGCAGCTATGAATTTCTCAAATCTCATGTACGCCTTCCCTCTCAGCATTTCCAGTGCCATGGCTATCATTATTTCCTACGAATTTGGGGCTAGACGCATGGATGCGGTCAAGAGCTACAGCAAACTAGGTCGCCTGACAGCCTTGGGATTTTCTATCTTTACCTTAATATTTCTCTATTTCTTGCGCTATGATTTGGCAGAACTCTATGGTCATGAGCCTGACTTTTAAGAATGACAGCCATTTTCATGACCTATAACTCTTCTTCCAAGTGGCAGATGTCTTTGCGGCTCCGCTTCAAGGAATCCTGCGTGGCTATAAAGATACCAAGGTACCTTTTTATCTCGGTGTCCTAACCTACTGGGGCATCACCCTCCCAGTTGGCTTCTTGCTTGAAAAAGTCACTGGACTTGGTCCCTATAGTTACTGGATTGGCCTGATTGCCAGTCTTATCGTTAGTGGTCTCTGTTACCAATGGCGCTTAAATAGAATCGTCAAACGATACGAATCACAACAGTAACACACCTGAAGCAGTCTTTCCGACTGCTTTTTCTATGTCCAAATCTCGATAATATAGAAAAAAAACTCCTGCATATTGAAAACAGATAAACTGTTATCAATACACAGAAAGCTTCTTTTGATGAGTGATTAATTAAATTCAGATTTTCCTGACCTATTACCAAACTGGATTCATTAATGAAAACAAAGTTGTTTGATATGAAAAAAAGTGTCACAAAGTCCAGCCGGATCAACTAGGGCACCATAGATCATGACTAAACCACATAGTGCTAAGAAATGATAAAAATAAACGACTTTCTCTCCTGTTTTAGGGAGTAAGAGAAAAGACCAAAACCATAAGCCACAAATCGCTACTAATATGATTATCTTATTGATGCATTCCATAACAATTTCTCCATCATAGAAGGTTTAGCACAATAAAATAGCCCAAAGGACTATCTGAATATTATCATAAAAATCTAACAAGTGCTGTCATATTCCCTTAAGGGAAATCTCGGGGATTTTGTCGCTAGTTTTGTTTGAGTAAGTTTAGACATATAATATCATAATTGGGAGGTTGGGAAGACTATTATTACACAAAGTACAATAATGTTTACAGACACCAAAACTAGTAATTAAAGGGAAAATGAATTCTTTACACTTGTTAGATTTCTCACTACTATAGTGTACTACTTTTTGGTTTGATGTGTAAAACAATTTGTATAAAATTGTAAAAATGTAATGAAATGTCACTTTTTTGTCCTGAATGGTCATATCACATGACATGTTAGTTCTTGTAGCACATGGATTTTCCAACATTGAAACGCTCATTATTAAAGAGGCTGGCTCAAAAGAAACCAACCTCCTAAATAAATTGTTAAAAAGCACTTAGACATGATGATTTGATTGTCAGATAGAGCCCCAAGAGCAAGCCAAACTAGAACTTTTTCAATTTCAATGCTTTTGTCCTGTATATCAGTTTATGTAACTCTCATCAGTCCACCTGATCAAGCAAGTAAGCATAACCTTCTTTTTCCATATCTGCCTTAGGAACAAATCGTGTTGCGGCACCATTGATACAGTAGCGTAAACCACCCCTATCACTTGGCCCATCTGGGAAGACATGCCCAAGATGAGAATCACCCACACGACTACGGACCTCAATACGATCCATATTGTGAGAATGATCTTCCTTGTAATTGGCTACCTCAGGACTAATAGGACGAGAGAAACTCGGCCAGCCACAGGCTGAATCAAACTTATCTTTGGATGAAAAGAGTGGCTCGCCAGTCACCACGTCAACGTAAATTCCAGGCTCAAATTGATTCCAAAGCGGACTCGTAAAGGCACGTTCCGTTCCATTTTCCTGGGTCACAGCATAGGCTTCTGGACTCAGACTTACTTTAAGCTCCTCCTGACTTGGCTTGTGATACGCGCTTGAATCAATAACAGGATTAAATGCTTGATTAACATTTATATGGCAATAGCCATTAGGATTCTTCTTGAGATAATCTTGATGGTAATCCTCTGCAGGAATAAAGTGCTTCAGAGGCAACAATTCAACCGCCAAAGGCTGACCGTATTGCTCAGTCATTTCTTGGAAAACTTGCTTGATGACTGGTAGTCATTGTCATCTGTGTAATAAACACCCGTGCGGTACTGACTGCCCACATCATTGCCCTGTTTATTTTTGCTTAGAGGATTGATGATACGGAAAAAATGAAGCAGAATCTCTCGTAAGGACACCTTGCTAGCATCATAGGTCACCTGAACGGTTTCAGCGTGACCCGTCTGACCGATGAGTTCATAGCGGGTCGTCTCACTACGGCCATTAGCATAACCCGAAACCGCATCAAGCACACCAGACACACGAGAGAAATACTCCTCAACACCCCAGAAACAGCCACCAGCAAGATAATCGTATGATTATTTAGATTTGACATTTTTAACACTCCCTTCAATAGATACTTTCATCTCCACGCCTTAAGTGTAACGCTTTTGAGAAGATTTCGCACTTATAGTGACTTGAGGGAGAAAAAATCCCATCACAAGTGTGATAGGATTTTATGTTTATTCCATTTCGAAGCTTTCGCTCTTAATCTTATCTGGTAAGACGAGAGACAAGAGGATACAC
>JBKWCO010000041.1:0-9988 GCA_046975465.1 Streptococcus sp.
GGAAAATAACCACATTTTCTAAAAGAAAAACTAAAGTTTTTTAATCGGGCTTGCGAATTTAGTTTGAGTCTGATATAATTTGAAAGTCAAAGTTTTATTGAAAGGAGTCTGGTGTGAATTACGACAAAATTGATGGCTATCTTGTTGATATTTTTAATAACGTAGTTATTATCGAAGAAGCAAGTTTAAAGAATTCAAAATTTAACGATGTTTCCCTCAAGGAAATGCATACCATTGATGTGATCGGTACACATCCAGATACGACACCAAGTGCAGTAGCTAAAGAACTCATGTTAACTCTTGGTACTGTAACAACTTCTCTCAATAAACTAGAAAAGAAAGGGTATATTATCCGTACGCGTTCATCTGTTGACCGACGTGTGGTTCATTTGTCACTTTCTAAAAAGGGTCGTCTATATACCGTCTTCATCGTCGTTTCCATAAATCAATGGTGATGAGGATTACAGAAGGCTTTAACGACGAGGAATTGAAGGTTATGAGCAAGGGATTGGAAAATCTCCACGCCTTTCTTGAGGAGTTGAAATAATGGCATTTGCAAAAATTAGTCAGGTTGCCCATTATGCACCTGCTCAGGTCGTGACTAATGATGACCTATCAAAAATCATGGATACTAGCGATGAGTGGATTCGCTCACGTACCGGTATTCAGGAACGTCGCATCTCATTGAATGAGAATACGAGTGATTTAGCTACCAATGTTGCTCATCAGCTATTAGAAAAATCAGGATTAGCTCCTGAGGAGCTAGATTTTGTTTTAGTTGCAACGATTTCTCCTGATAGCTCGATGCCGTCAGTGGCAGCGCGTGTTCAAGGAACAATTGGAGCAGTCAATGCCTTTGCTTTTGATATTACTGCGGCATGTAGTGGGTTTGTCTTTGCCCTGGCAACCGCAGAAAAATTGATTAAGTCAGGTGTCTACAAAAGAGGTCTAGTTATTGGTGCTGAAGTCCTTTCTAAAACGTTAGACTGGTCTGACCGTACAACAGCTGTCCTCTTTGGTGATGGCGCAGGAGGTGTCCTCCTAGAAGAATCTGATGAAGAACATTTCTTTGGAGAGTCCCTAAATACCGATGGTAGCAAGGGTGGTCTGGAGTCAGGAGCTTCGGCGGTAATCTCACCTTATTCTGCTCAAACTGAACAGTCTAACCCGTACATGAAAATGGATGGAAAAGCAATTTTTGACTTTGCAGTGAAGACTGTTTCAAAGAGCATCAAAACATTGGTTGAAGAAAAAGGTGAACCGGATTACTTCCTTCTTCATCAAGCCAATATTCGTATTTTAGATATTATGGCTAAGAAAATTGATGTTAGTCGTGACAAATTTTTGGCAAACATGATGTCTTATGGTAATACCAGTGCGGCAAGTATCCCGATTTTGCTTTCTGAGAACGTAGCAAATGGGACCCTTAAATTAGGCAGCGGTCAAACAATTCTACTATCAGGTTTTGGTGGGGTTTGACATGGGGCAGTCTTATTGTTAAAATCTAGTTATATAAATTATGCACCAGCATAGATTATAAGAAATATATTTATCTTAAAGGAGAATGTAAAATGGCAGTATTTGAAAAAGTACAAGAAATCATCGTTGAAGAACTCGGGAAAGATGCAGAAGAAGTAAAATTGGAAACTACTTTTGACGAACTTGATGCTGACTCTCTTGACGTATTCCAAGTTATCTCAGAAATCGAAGACGAATTCGATATCCAAATCGAAACTGAAGAAGGTCTTAACACTGTTGGTGACCTTGTTGCTTACGTAGAAGAAAAACTAAATAAGCAGGGCATAGAGAATATTCTTATTAGGGATATTCTCCTTTGTTTATACAATTACTTTGATTATTAAACTATTTATTTGATTAGAAAATCGAAAAAAGGTGAAAAATGAAATCTCGTATTACAGAACTGTTAGGAATTAAATATCCAATCTTCCAAGGTGGTATGGCCTGGGTTGCCGATGGTGACTTGGCTGGAGCCGTTTCAAATGCTGGTGGACTCGGAATTATTGGTGGTGGTAATGCCCCTAAAGAAGTGGTAAAAGCTAATATTGATAAAGTAAAATCAATTACTGATAAACCTTTCGGTGTTAATATCATGCTTTTGTCACCATTTGCAGATGACATCGTCGACCTCGTTATCGAAGAGGGCGTTAAGGTTGTTACAACAGGAGCCGGAAATCCAGGTAAATATATGGAGCGTTTCCACGAAGCTGGAATTACAGTAATCCCAGTTATTCCATCGGTAGCACTTGCTAAACGTATGGAAAAACTTGGAGCAGATGCTGTTGTCGCAGAAGGTATGGAAGCTGGTGGTCACATCGGTAAATTGACAACTATGGCACTTGTTCGCCAAGTTGCTGATGCGGTATCTATCCCAGTTATTGGAGCTGGTGGTGTTGCTGATGGACGTGGTATGGCAGCGGTACTTATGCTTGGAGCAGATGCTGTTCAGGTTGGTACGCGTTTCGCTGTTGCTAAAGAATCTAATGCACACCAAAATTTCAAAGATAAGATTTTGAAGGCTAAAGATATTGATACTGTTATTTCAGCCTCAGTTGTTGGACACCCTGTTCGTGCGATTAAGAATAAATTGGCTACTGAATATAACCAAGCTGAAAAAGATTTCTTGGCTGGTAAGAAGACTCAAGAGGAAATTGAAGAGCTTGGTGCAGGTGCCCTTCGTAACGCGGTTGTTGATGGAGATGTGGAATATGGTTCAGTTATGGCTGGACAAATTGCAGGTCTTGTTCGTAAAGAAGAAACTTGTGCAGAAATCTTGGAAGATTTGTACACAGGTGCTGCTAAGGTAATTAAAGAAGAAGCTGCTCGTTGGGCAGATGTAAACGTCTAAAAACGTCGAAAGGATTAGGATAGTGACAAAACGTGCGTTCTTATTTGCTGGTCAAGGAGCTCAGAAATTGGGTATGGCAAGCGATTTGTATGCGACTTATCCAATTGTCAAAGAAACATTTGATACAGCTAGTCGTATTTTAGGTTATGATTTGCGTGAATTGATTGATTCTAACGAAGAAAAGCTTAATCAAACACGTTACACACAGCCAGCTATTTTGACAACGTCAGTAGCCATTTATCGCCTTTTGGCAGAAAATGGTATCACTCCTGATATTGTTGCCGGTCTCTCTTTGGGTGAATATTCTGCCCTAGTTGCTGCTGGAGCACTCTCATTTGAGGATGCGGTAGCCTTGGTTGCTAAACGTGGAGAATTCATGGAAACAGCTGCTCCTGCTGGGAGTGGGAAAATGGTTGCTGTCATGAATACAGATCCAAGTTTGATTGAAGAAATCTGTCAAAAAGCATCTGAAAAGGGTGTGTGACTCCTGCTAACTATAATACTCCAGCACAAATTGTTATTGGTGGTGAAGTTGAGGCTGTTGATTATGCTGTGGAATTGCTTAAAGAAGCTGGTGCTAAACGTCTGATTCCTCTTAATGTTTCAGGGCCGTTCCATACAGCTTTACTTGAATCAGCTAGTCAAAAATTGGCGGCAGAACTTGAGAAAGTGTCATTCAAGGACTTTACGCTTCCTTTAGTAGGTAATACTGAGGCTCAAATCATGAAGTCAGAAGACGTCAAAGCACTTTTGGCTCGTCAGGTGATGGAACCTGTACGTTTTTATGATTCGATTGCCACTATCCAAGAATTTGGTGTAGATGAAGTAATTGAGATTGGTCCAGGAAAAGTCTTGTCAGGCTTCTTGAAGAAAATCGACAAAAGTCTACCAACTCATAATGTGGAAGATCAAGCGAGCCTTGAGGCTTCTTAATGCTTAAAACGAGGTAAACATGGAACTTAAGAATAAAAATGTTTTTGTAACGGGTTCAACACGTGGAATTGGATTAGCCGTGGCGCACAAATTTGCGAGTCTAGGTGCTAATGTTGTCTTGAATGGACGTTCAGAAATTTCTGATGAGTTATTGGCACAATTTGCGGACTATGGTGTAACTGTTGTAGGTATCTCAGGTGATATTTCTAACGGTGAAGATGCTAAACGTATGGTAGCTGAAGCTATTGAAAAGCTTGGTAGTGTTGATGTTTTGGTCAATAATGCTGGTATCACTAACGATAAGTTGATGTTGAAGATGAGTGAAGAAGATTTTGAACGTGTCTTGAAAATCAACTTGACTGGTGCTTTCAATATGACACAGGCTGTCTTAAAACCAATGTCTAAGGCTCGTCAAGGTGCCATCATCAATATGTCATCTGTTGTAGGTCTCATGGGGAATATTGGTCAAGCTAACTATGCGGCTTCAAAAGCAGGTTTGATTGGTTTCACAAAATCAGTAGCTCGTGAAGTTGCAGCTCGTGGTGTTCGTGTTAATGCTATTGCTCCTGGTTTCATTGAATCAGATATGACTGACGCTATTCCAGAGAAAATGAAAGATGCTATGATTGCTCAAGTGCCAATGAAACGTATTGGTCAAGCAGAAGAAGTGGCTGAAGTTGCAGCATTCTTGGCTAGTCAAGAATATCTCACAGGTCAAACCATCGCTATTGATGGTGGTATGACCATGCAATAATTGAATATCAATATCAAAAAAATCATTTATTAGAATATCCATCCGACAAAAGGAGAATATATATGTCTACAAATCGTGTTGTTGTTACAGGTTACGGCGTAACCTCACCAATCGGTAATACACCAGAAGAATTTTGGAACAGTCTTCATGACGGTAAAATTGGTATCAAACCAATTACGAAGTTCGATGCTTCTGAAATTCCAGTCTTTAACGCTGGTGAAATCCAAGATTTCCCGTTCGATAAGTACTTTGTGAAAAAAGATACTAACCGTATGGACACTTACTCACTTTATGCGATCTATGCTGCTATGGATGCCCTAGAGAACTCAGGACTTAACATGGAAGAAGAAAATCGTGATCGTGTTGGTGTTATTGTGTCATCTGGTATTGGTGGTTTGCAAGAACTTGAAGATCAAATTATCCGTATGCATGAACGTGGTATGAAACGCATCAAGCCAATGTTTATCCCTAAAGCTCTTTCAAACATGGGGGCAGGTAACATTGCTCTTAAGATTGGTGCTCAAGGGTATGTAAATCAGTGACGACTGCTTGTGCCTCTGCCAATGATGCAATCGGTGAAGCCTTCCGTGAAATTAAATTTGGTTTGCATGATGTTGTCTTGGCTGGTGGTGCTGAAGCTTCAATCACTAAGATTGGTATTGGTGGTTTCAATGCTCTTACAGCACTTTCAACAACAGAGGATCCAGAACGTTCATCAATTCCATTTGATAAAGACCGTAATGGTTTTGTTATGGGTGAAGGTGCAGGGGTTCTCGTTATCGAAAGCTTGGAACATGCCCAAAAACGTGGTGCTAACATCTTGGCTGAGATTGTTGGTTACGGATCAAACTGTGATGCCTACCACATGACAACACCAACTCCAGACGGTTCAGGTGCTGCTAAAGCAATTAAATTGGCTATCAATGAAGCTGGTATCAAACCTGAAGATGTTGATTATGTCAATGCTCACGGAACATCAACACCTGCTAATGAAAAGGGTGAAAGTGGTGCCATTGTTTCTGTACTTGGTAAAGATGTTCCAGTTTCATCTACTAAATCATTTACAGGTCACTTGCTAGGTGCTGCTGGTGCAGTTGAGGCTATTGCAACAATTGAAGCTATTCGTCATAGCTATGTACCGAAAACTGCTGGTACAAAAGAATTGTCTGACTACATCGAAGCTAATGTTGTTTATGGTGAAGGTCAAGAAGCTGATATTGAGTACGCAATTTCAAATACTTTCGGTTTTGGAGGACACAATGCTGTTCTTGCCTTTAAACGTTGGGAGGCTTAATTCATGAATATTTCTGAAATCAAAGATTTATTGGCTCAATTTGATGCATCAACTTTACGTGAATTTTCATACAAAAATAACGGTGAAGAATTGAACTTGAGCAAAAATCAAACAAGTTCAGTAACAGCTGCCCCAGTAGCTCCTACAGTTGAAGTAGTTGCGCCAGCTCCTCAGGCTCCAGCTGCACCAGCAGTGGCTCCTGCGCCAGCTGCTGAAACAGCTTCAGCATCAGCGGAAGATGTTGCAGCACCAGCGTCAGCCGCAGAAGGTGAAGTGGTTGAGAGCCCTCTAGTAGGTGTAGCTTACTTGTCATCAGCTCCTGATAAACCAGCCTTTATTTCAGTTGGTGATACTGTTAAGAAAGGTCAAACCCTTCTTATCGTTGAAGCAATGAAGGTCATGAATGAAGTGCCAGCACCTAAAGATGGTGTTATCACTGAAATCTTGGTAACAAACGAAGAAGTTGTTGACTACGGAAAAGGATTGGTACGCATCAAATGACGATTGATATTAATGCAATTCGTGAAGCTTTACCTCACCGTTATCCAATGCTTTTGGTTGACCGTGTTCTAGAAGTTTCAGAAGATGAAATCACAGCTATTAAAAATGTAACTATCAATGAACCTTTCTTTAATGGACATTTTCCTCAATACCCAGTTATGCCAGGTGTCCTCATCATGGAAGCTCTTGCGCAAACAGCTGGTGTTCTTGAATTGTCTAAACCTGAAAACAAGGGCAAATTAGTCTTTTATGCAGGTATGGATAAGGTTAAATTTAAAAAACAAGTGGTTCCTGGTGACCAACTTGTTATGACAGCTAAGTTTGTTAAACGTCGTGGAACAATTGCTGTTGTTGAAGCTAAGGCTGAAGTCGATGGTAAACTTGCTGCATCAGGTACTTTGACTTTTGCTATTGGAAGCTAATGTTTTGTGAAAATCCTTCTGGCGACAGTCGGAAAGGATTTTTCTTTAGACATTGGTCTATCACATAGAAAGGAAATAAACACAGACTTCCAAAAGATGTCTGATGTTATCTTGTTTTATGTTTAAAAAATTATTGATTGCTAATCGTGGTGAAATTGCAGTGCGTATTATCCGTGCAGCGCGTGAATTGGGTATCCAAACGGTTGCTATTTATTCTGAAGCGGATAAGGATTCTCTACATACTATGCTCGCTGATGAAGCTATTTGTATCGGGCCTGCAAAATCAACGGATTCTTATTTGAATATGAATCGTGTCCTATCAGCTGCTATTGTGACTGAGGCTCAAGCTATTCATCCAGGGTTTGGTTTCTTGAGTGAAAACTCTAAATTTGCCACTCTCTGTGAAGAAATGAACATCAAGTTTATTGGTCCTTCAGGTGAAGTCATGGACAAGATGGGTGATAAAATCAATGCCCGTGCTGAAATGATTAAGGCTAATGTTCCCGTTATTCCTGGTTCAGATGGTGAAGTCTTTACTGCTGAAGAAGCTTTAGAAGTTGCCAATCGCCTTGGTTACCCAGTAATGCTTAAAGCCTCTGCTGGTGGTGGCGGTAAGGAATTCGTAAAGTCAGCACTGAGAAAATTGGCTCCTGCTTTTGAATCGGCGTCCCAAGAGGCTAAGGCTGCCTTTGGTAATGGGGCAATGTATATCGAAAAAGTTATCTACCCAGCCCGTCACATTGAGGTTCAAATTTTGGGGATAGCTATGGTAACATCGTCCACTTAGGTGAGCGTGATTGCTCTCTTCAACGTAATAACCAAAAGGTCTTGGAAGAATCACCTTCAGTTGCTATTGGTAAGACACTTCGTCACGAAATTGGTTCTGCGGCTGTCCGTGCCGCTAAGGCTGTTAATTATGAAAATGCGGGTACTATCGAGTTCCTTCTTGATGAAAAAACAGGGCAGTTCTATTTCATGGAAATGAATACCAGAATTCAGGTTGAGCACCCAGTTACAGAATTTGTAATTGGTGTGGATATTGTTAAAGAACAAATTTGTGTAGCTGCGGGTGAAAAATTATCTGTGACCCAAGATGATATTGAAATCAAGGGACATTCTATTGAGTGTCGTATCAATGCAGAAAATCCTAAGTTCAACTTTGCACCTAGTCCAGGGAAAATTAGCAATCTCTACCTACCTAGTGGTGGTGTTGGTCTCCGTGTAGACAGTGCAGTTTATCCTGGCTATACTATTCCACCTTATTATGATTCAATGATTGCCAAAATCATTGTTCATGGAGAAAATCGATTTGAGGCACTCATGAAGATGCAACGCGCTCTTTACGAGCTCGAAATCGATGGTGTTGTGACTAATGCTGACTTCCAGTTGGATTTGATTTCAGATCGTAGCGTTATCGCTGGGGATTATGATACTTCCTTCTTGATGGAGACTTTCTTGCCAGCTTATCAGAATCGTGAGGAATAGGACTTATGGGATTATTTGATCGAAAAGAAAAGTATATTCGGATCAATCCTAACCGTTCTGTACGTAATGGGGTTGATCACCAAGTGCCAAAGTTCCTGATGAGCTTTTTGCCAAATGTCCTGGATGTAAACAGGCTATTTATCAAAAAGACTTGGGACAAGCTAAGATTTGTCCAAATTGTTCTTATACTTTCCGTATCTCAGCAAAGGAACGTCTGGATTTAACGGTTGATGAGGGCTCTTTCCATGAACTTTTTACAGGAATTGAAACCAAAAATCCATTGAATTTCCCAGGTTATATGGAGAAATTAGCAGCAACCAAGGAAAAAACAGGTCTTGATGAAGCTGTTGTAACTGGTGTTGCAACAATCAAGGGGCAAAAAACAGCCTTGGCCATTATGGATTCTAACTTTATCATGGCTTCAATGGGAACTGTTGTTGGTGAGAAAATCACCAAACTCTTTGAACATGCGATTGAGGAAAAACTTCCAGTTGTTATTTTTACAGCATCTGGTGGTGCCCGTATGCAAGAAGGAATCATGAGTTTGATGCAGATGGCCAAGATTTCAGCCGCTGTAAAACGTCATTCGAATGCTGGCTTGTTGTATTTGACTGTATTGACAGATCCAACAACTGGTGGGGTTACAGCAAGTTTCGCCATGGAAGGTGATATCATCTTAGCTGAGCCACAAACCTTGATTGGTTTTGCAGGTCGTCGTGTTATTGAAAACACAGTTCGCGAAACTTTGCCAGATGATTTCCAAAAGGCTGAGTTCCTTAAAGAACATGGATTTGTTGATGCTATTGTCAAACGTACAGAGTTGGCTGATACTATTGCCACACTCTTATCATTCCATGGAGGTGTTCAATGAGCGACGTAACACGTATTTTAAAAGAAGCGCGTGATCAAGGCCGTTTGACTGCTTTGGACTTTGCCCAAGGGATTTTTGATGATTTTATCGAACTGCATGGTGATCGTAACTTCCGTGATGATGGTGCCGTTATCGGTGGTATTGGTCGCTTAAATGGCCAAGCCGTAACTGTAGTGGGTATTCAAAAAGGTAAGAACCTACAAGATAATCTAAGTCGAAACTTTGGTCAGCCCATCCAGAGGGCTATCGTAAGGCTCTTCGTCTTATGAAGCAGGCTGAAAAGTTTGGTCGTCCAGTCGTTACTTTTATCAATACGGCAGGTGCATATCCTGGTGTTGGTGCAGAGGAGCGTGGACAAGGTGAGGCGATAGCTCGTAACCTTATGGAGATGAGTGACCTTAAGGTTCCAATTATCGCCATCATCATTGGTGAAGGTGGTTCGGGAGGAGCTCTTGCCTTGGCAGTAGCTGATAAGGTTTGGATGCTTGAAAATACCATCTACTCTATCTTAAGTCCGGAAGGGTTTGCGACTATTCTCTGGAAAGATGGCTCACGTTCAGAAGAGGCAGCAGAGTTGATGAAGATTACATCAGGCGAGTTGCTTAATATGGGAATCGTTGATAAAGTGATCCCAGAACGTGGTTACTTTACAAGTGAAATTATAGAAGCAATTAAGACAGCAATCGTAGATGAGTTGGCAGAATTAAGCCAATTATCAACAGAGAACTTGCTTGAAGCGCGTTATCAACGTTTTAGAAAATACTAAAAAAACATTGGGATATATCCCAATGTTTTTTAAACGGTATGACGTTCGAAGGCTTGGTCTGAGATACCTTGTTCGAGGATAAGTTTAGCCCATTCC
>JBKWCO010000042.1:0-9793 GCA_046975465.1 Streptococcus sp.
CAGTTGATATAAATCGAGGTCAGATAAAGGAATCTCACCAAACTGAGGACTGATATTAATGGAGATATCGACATGCGACGCTCTCATTTCCAAAATACGATTTGAAAGAAAACTTGCTATTATTGGATTGCTAAGCTTATCCAAGTGTTCTTGAGTCTCTGGATTACCAATGCTAGCATTGTCCGTTTTATAAATTTCAAGTAGGCTAGTAGCTTTGGCGGTATCTTCATTTTCCAAGGCAAGAGAAACGTCCTTGAGATTTTTTTTGAATAGGTCGAAGGATTTTTGCTTTTGCGTGATAATTTGGATAAAGGATTTGCTGTAGTTAGTCATAGTTCCCAACAATTTATGACGTTCTTTGTTCAGCCTATCAATAGATTGTTGGTGGATAGCCTGGTTCCAATTGTAAAAATCCCATAGTAGTAGAGCAATATATAGAACAAAGATAACAGAACTATTAGCATTGACCTTGAAAATTATTTCAAATAAATTTTTAGGGTCATTGGCTGTTGGAAGAATGCTGTTAAGACCATGGATAACAGTAAAGAAGACATAATAGACAGCAAGGAAGGCAGTGCTTCGCAACCAGTTACGTCTAGCCCAAGCCTCGTCAAGACTACTCATCTGACTTAGGTCTACAGCGAAGATTTTAAGCATTAGGTAAATGATTAATGGAGCTAAGATGTAGGTCAAGATATGTAAGTTAGTGTCGAGGGTAATATCACCTTTGATATGTAAGACGTGAGGGAGAATGACAATTGAAAGTAGTCGTGTAGCCATATCAAAAGGATAGTTGAATAAAAAGCGTAAGCAATCGATGATAGAAAGAACGCTCTTTGACAAGGGCCAAATCAATAACAAGGAAGAAAAGTGGGTCCACAACGATTTTACGAGACTAAGTAGGACGCTGCAACTACATAGGATAAAAATAGAAGTAAAGGTGTCCTCGTAGTGGCTTTACCTTAGACATAGTCTGGTAGGGTACCAAATAGAAATGAAACTAACGGCTAAGGGGATTGATAATATTAGTAATCATTGTAACCTCCTTTAGTCATGTCAATTTCAATTTGTAAGCGATAAATCCCAGCACGTGTGTTTGAAACAATGTTAACGTTTGGATGAGTAGATAGAATAGTATTGACGCGTTTTAGTTCAGGATCAGAGAAATCAGATGTAATAGCTGAATCTTCTTTAGTGCTTGAACTTTCAACGACAAAGTGTTGACTATCCTCATCTTTAAAATAAGCATAGCTAAGGTATTTCTGTTCACTATCTTGTGCTTGGACAATGACATGATCCAGATAGTTGATAGGACATATACCCAGTCTAAAGGATAAATAGGATAGACGGTAATAGATTCTGGGGCTCCATACTAACCCAAACATCAGTTCTTTGCTAAATTTAGCTTCAAAGAGTACCTGTAAATCTGGCAGTTTAATATTTCCTAGTTTGTCTCGATAAAAATGATCGTCTTCTTATCATGATTCGGTGTCAGCAAGTAGTCAATTAACTCCTGACTTCCTCATTTTGTTGAAAACGAATGATATCGTAGAGATTTTCAGCTTCGTCTTTGAAGAAGAGCTCTTGTCTAGTCTTTTTCTGGTACCAGGTATTGATGTTCTGACTTGATTTTTGAAGAAGGTGAAGTGTTCTCTTGGGCTGCTTGTGTTTGTGCACTGAGGTCCTTTCTATAGAGATTAACCTGTCCAGATAGAATCAGAGCTGTAATAATAAGAAAGGCAATAGTAAAGTGAATGTTTGTTGAAAGAAGTTCAGAAGCAAAGTAGATAAAGGCTAGGCCACAAAGGGCGACAGAGGTTGATTTGTACCAAGGTCTCGCTTTATCAATTTGCATCATTCGAGAGTAGTCCACTTGAAGAAGGGCACTTTGGGCAAACCATAGTAAAAACGCAAGAAAAAGTATAAATGGACCAGCATAATAATAATCTAGGACAGAAGGGAAAAAGATTGGAATAATCAGGAAAATGACTAGTCTCACCATTAAGGCAAAGGTGAAAGGTATGAAGGAAGTCTCCAAAATGGTATGTCTCAGATTTTTGTAGGATTTGTTGGCTAGAAAGAGTACAAGTCCAATAAAACCGGATTTTGGAAAGGAAATACCAAAATAACTAGAGGCAAAAATTGCTAAACCTGCTAAAATAAGAATCCAGTATCTAAGGGGTCTCTGTGTGGTCACTTTGAAGATAACAATTTGTAAAATAAAAGCTATACATGCCGTAAGCCCGTGAACGATGACGTCACTCAATGTCCAA
Source organism: Streptococcus sp. (assembly GCA_046975465.1). GTDB lineage: Bacteria > Bacillota > Bacilli > Lactobacillales > Streptococcaceae > Streptococcus. The sequence goes on from JBKWCO010000042.1 coordinate 2,274, forward strand.
TATTCTCCTATTCGGGTAAAATCTATACGATTATATCATACCCTTGAAAATAGCATACGAATTGCCTCTTAGTGACAGTTATGTAAGGCTTTTCATTTTTCAAGCATATTTCTTGCCCATAAAGTTTTTTCCCTATTCTAGATGTATAGAAAAATTTCGATAGAGGAGATCGATATGGTAAAACTTTCTAAAGAGACACATCTTGAGATGTTCACTAAAATGGAACGTATTCGTGAATTTGATTCACGTATTAATAAATTGGTTCGTCGTGGTTTTGTTCAAGGGATGACTCACTTTTCAGTTGGTGAGGAAGCAGCCAACGTTGGTGCTGTTCAACACTTGAGCTATGACGATATCTTCTTTTCAAATCACCGTGGTCACGGACAATCTATCGCCCAAGACATGGATTTGAATAAAATGATGGCAGAACTTGCTGGTAAAGCAACCGGTGTTTCTAAGGGCCGTGGTGGTTCTATGCACTTGGCAGACTTTAAAAAAGGTAACTATGGTACCAATGGTATCGTTGGTGGTGGCTATGCCCTGCCGTAGGCGCAGCCCTCACGCAACAGTATAAGGAAACTGGAAATATCGTTGTTGCTTTTTCAGGAGATGGTGCTACTAATGAAGGCTCTTTCCACGAGTCAGTCAATATGGCTTCTGCTTGGAAATTACCAGTAATTTTCTTCATCATTAACAACCGTTATGGTATCTCAATGGATATTCATAGAGCTACCAACACTCCTCATTTGTATACACGTGCGGAAGCCTATGGTATTCCAGGCTTCTACTGTCAGGATGGTAATGATGTCATGGCAGTCTACGAAACAATGGGCAAGGCTGTGGAACATGTTCGTGGTGGAAATGGTCCTGCTATCGTTGAGGTAGAGTCTTACCGTTGGTTCGGTCACTCAACTGCCGATGCGGGTGTTTACCGTACTAAGGAAGAAGTTGACGAGTGGAAGAACAATAACGACCCTATTATTAAATACCGTGACTATCTCGTTGCTGAAAATATCGCAAGCGCTGAAGAGTTAGATGCTATCCAAAGCCAAGTTAAGGCAGAGGTTGATGCAGCTTATGAGTTCGCCCAAAATAGCCCAGATCCAGAACTTTCAGTTGCCTTTGAAGATGTATGGGTAGACTAAAGAGAAAGGTTGAGGAATACAAGTATGAGTGAAACAAAATTGATGGCCTTGCGTGAGGCAGTAAACCTTGCTATGAGCGAGGAAATGCGTAAAGACGAAAATATCTTCCTTATGGGTGAAGATGTCGGTATCTATGGTGGTGACTTCGGTACTTCAGTTGGTATGTTGGAAGAATTTGGTGAAAAACGTGTTAAAGATACGCCAATTTCAGAAGCGGCAATTGCTGGTGCAGCCGTGGGTTCTGCTATTACAGGTCTTCGTCCAATCGTTGACTTGACTTTCATGGACTTCATTACGATTGCCCTTGATGCTATCGTTAATAATGGTGCAAAAAACAACTACATGTTTGGTGGTGGTTTGAAGACTCCTGTAACCTTCCGTGTGGCATCTGGTTCAGGGATTGGTTCTGCGGCACAGCACTCACAATCTCTTGAGTCATGGTTGACTCACATTCCAGGGATTAAAGTGGTTGCTCCAGGTAATGCTAACGACGCTAAAGGTCTTTTGAAATCTGCTATTCAAGACAATAACATTGTTATCTTCATGGAACCAAAAGCACTTTACGGTAAAAAAGAGGAAGTGACACAAGACCCTGATTTCTACATTCCACTTGGAAAAGGTGAAATCAAGCGTGAAGGAACTGACCTTACTATTGTCACATATGGTCGTATGTTGGAACGTGCTCTTAAGGCTGCTGAAGAAGTGGCTGAACAAGGTATTAATGTTGAGGTTGTTGACCCACGCACGCTTATCCCACTTGATAAGGAATTGATTTTCGACTCAGTTAAGAAGACTGGTAAACTTATGTTGGTCAATGATGCTTATAAGACTGGTGGCTTTATCGGCGAAATTGCTGCTATGGTTACTGAAAGTGAAGCATTTGATTACCTTGACCACCCAATTGTACGTTTGGCAAGTGAAGATGTGCCTGTACCTTATGCGCGTGTCTTGGAACAAGCGGTTCTTCCAGATGTTGAAAAGATTAAGGCTGCAATTATCAAGATGGCCAATAAAGGAAACTAACTTTCTAGCGATGGTTAAGTGATATTTCTCGCTAGTAAAATGTGTTTCTTGTTTTCACTGTGGGAGTATCGGAAATTATAATTTAAAGTAGAAAGGAGAGGGCGTTAAAGCGTTTGAGTTGATTTGAACTCGAACGAAATGCTTCGGAATTTAGATAGTTTTACTGGTGTGCAAGCACACTAACGTAAAACTCCTAAAATTCTGTCGCATTTTAGCGTTCTTAGTATCATAAAATATGGCTTTTGAGATTATTATGCCTAAGCTTGGTGTTGATATGCAGGAAGGCGAAATCATCGAGTGGAAGAAACAAGAGGGTGATGTGGTTAATGAGGGAGATATCCTTCTTGAAATCATGTCAGATAAGACGAACATGGAACTTGAAGCAGAAGATTCTGGTGTTCTTTTGAAGATTACGCGTCAGGCTGGTGAAACTGTACCAGTTACTGAGGTTATTGGTTATATTGGAGCAGAAGGTGAAGTTGTGGCTGATAACGCTGCTAGCGCACCAGCTGCTGAACCTGCTCCAAAAGTTGAAGAAGTTGCTACTGTAGAAGCACCTGTAGTGGCAACCCAGGCTCCTGTCGTACACGAAGGTGGCAAAGTACGTGCAACACCTAAGGCTCGTAAGGTGGCGCGTGAGTTGGGTATTGACCTCACTCAAGTTCCAGGAACTGGAGCAAAAGGTCGTGTTCATGCTGATGACGTTGAGAACTTTAAAGGTGCTCAACCTAAGGTGACTCCACTGGCACGTAAGATTGCAGCGGACCTTGGTATTGACTTAGCTAGCGTATCTGGAACAGGCTTTGGTGGTAAGATTACTAAGGAAGACATCCTTGCAATCAGTGCTCCAGCGCAAGTTAAGGAAGCGGCGGCTGCACCTGTGGTTGAAGCTAAACCTGAAAAAGTCTTGCCAGAAGGCGTGGAAGTTATCCCAATGTCTGCTATGCGTAAGGCGATTTCTAAGGGAATGACGCATTCATACTTGACTGCACCAACATTTACTCTTAACTATGATGTGGACATGACTAACCTTATGGCTCTTCGTAAGCAAGTCCTTGATCCAATCATGAACAAGACTGGTATGAAGGTGACTTTCACTGATTTGATTGGTTTAGCAGTCGTTCGTACCCTTATGAAGGAGGAACATCGTTACCTCAATGCATCCTTGATTGATGATGCGCAAAATATCGAATTACATAAATTTGTTATTCTCGGTTTTGCCGTTGGTCTCGATGATGGCTTGATTGTACCTGTCGTTCACGGTGCAGATAAGATGAGTTTGTCTGAGTTTGTTGTGGCCTCTAAGGATGTCATCAAGAAAGCTCAGGCTGGTAAATTGAAGGCTGCTGAAATGTCAGGTTCAACCTTCTCTATTACTAACTTGGGAATGTTTGGAACCAAATCATTTAACCCAATCATCAACCAACCAAACTCAGCTATCCTTGGTGTTTCAGCAACGATTCAAACTCCAGTTGTTGTTGATGGGGAAGTTGTCGTACGTCCAATCATGGGTCTATGCTTGACAATTGACCACCGTATTGTAGATGGTATGAATGGTGCCAAATTCATGGTTGATTTGAAACATTTGATTGAAAATCCTATGGAATTGTTGATTTAAGAAAAAAATATCTAAAAACTGAAGTTTTAATAGAAAGGAGAGGGCGAACCAGAGGGCTCAACTGAACCCGAGCGGAAAGCTTGGAAAATAGACCGTCCGTCTACGTCAGCAGGCTGACGTGTCGGACGCCTAATTTTCAGTCGCTTTCTGGTCGCTCTTGGTATCTTATAAATGGCTTTTGAGATTATTATGCCTAAGCTTGGTGTGGACATGCAGGAAGGCGAAATCATCGAGTGGAAGAAACAAGAGGGTGATGTGGTTAATGAGGTGATATCCTTCTTGAAATCATGTCAGATAAGACGAACATGGAACTTGAAGCAGAAGATTCTGGTGTTCTTTTGAAGATTACTCGTCAGGCTGGTGAAACAGTTCCAGTAACTGAGGTAATTGGTTATATCGGAGCAGAAGGTGAAGTTGTGGCTGATAATGCTGCGAGCGCACCAGCTGCAGAAGCAACTGCTCAATTGGAATCAGCTGGACTTGAAGTTCCTAAAGCACCTGCCCAAGCCGCTCCAGTAGCTGCTGCAGAGAAAAGTACCACTTGCTGACAATGAATACGACATTATCGTTGTTGGTGGTGGTCCTGCAGGAATATTCTGCTATTCGTGGGGCACAACTTGGTGGTAAGGTTGCTATCATTGAAAAATCTGAATTTGGTGGAACATGTTTGAATAAAGGATGTATCCCAACTAAGACCTACCTTAAAAATGCAGAAATTCTTAATGGACTTAAGATTGCTGCAGGTCGTGGTATCAACCTAGCGTCAACAAACTACACTATCGATATGGATAAGACTGTTGACTTTAAGAACTCTGTCGTTAAGACACTTACTGGTGGTGTTCAAGGTCTTTTGAAGGCTAACAAGGTCACTATTTTCAATGGTCTTGGTCAAGTTAATCCAGATAAGACAGTTACTATTGGTTCAGAAACAATCAAGGGACGTAATATTATCCTTGCGACTGGATCAAAAGTTTCACGTATCAATATCCCTGGAATTGAGTCACAACTTGTGATGACATCAGATGATATCCTTGACTTGCGTGAATTGCCTAAATCACTTGCAGTTATGGGTGGTGGTGTCGTTGGTATCGAGCTTGGTCTTGTTTATGCCTCATACGGTGTGGATGTAACCGTTGTTGAGATGGCTGACCGCATTATCCCTGCTATGGATAAAGAAGTATCACTTGAACTTCAAAAATCCTTGCTAAGAAGGGTATGAAGATTATGACATCTGTCGGAGTTTCTGAGATTGTAGAAGCTAACAACCAATTGACCCTTAAACTTAATAATGGTGAAGAGATTGTAGCTGACCGTGCCCTTCTTTCTATCGGACGTGTTCCTCAGTTGGATGGTCTTGAAAATCTTAACCTTGAACTCGACCGTGGTCGTATCAAAGTTAATGCTTATCAAGAAACATCAATCCCAGGAATCTACGCACCGGGTGATGTTAACGGTACTAAGATGCTTGCTCACGCTGCTTACCGTATGGGTGAAGTTGCAGCTGAAAATGCTATGCGTGGCAATGTCCGTAAGGCTCACCTTGACTACACACCAGCAGCTGTCTACACTCACCCAGAAGTCGCAATGTGTGGTCTTACTGAAGAAGATGCACGCGCTAAATACGGTGATGTTCTCATTGGTAAATCAAGCTTTGCTGGTAACGGACGTGCCATCGCTTCAAATGAAGCTCAAGGTTTTGTTAAAGTCGTTGCAGATGCGAAGTACCATGAAATCCTTGGTGTTCACATTATCGGTCCAGCCGCAGCTGAATTGATTAACGAAGCGTCAACAATTATGGAAAATGAATTGACTGTAGATGAACTCTTGCAATCTATCCACGGTCACCCAACCTTCTCAGAAAACATGTATGAAGCCTTTGCTGACGTACTTGGAGAAGCTATCCATAACCCACCAAAACGTAAATAAAGCTGATAAAATTCTCGGACGGAAGTTCGGGGATTTTTCTTTTGTCACACATTTTCATCTTTAACTATATCTTGTAAATATCTTTGCATTTTTAGTGTTAAATACGAATAGGTAGTTAAAGGGTTTTCTATCAAGATAAGAAATTTGTTTATAATTTTATAATATTTCTATTTTATTTAGAAAATTTTTAATAACGCCCCTTTCCACGAGAGTTTTCTGTGGTAAAATGGTTCAAGTATTACAAATGCAAAGGAAAGTTAAATGCAGAACAAAAGATTTTATCTACTATGCTAGTGCGGCTGTTCTCTTGGCTGTAACTACTCAGGTTGCTCAAGCAGACGAAGTGGCAACACAAACGCCTTCTATTACTGAAGGGAATCAATCAACCTGCGACAGCAGCTGAGATTTTGGTGGTGGAAACGCCTTACCTGTAACTCCTAGTTCAACTGTTTCAGCCCCGCTTCGAGTGAAGTGGCAAAAGCTAGTGCTCCAGTGGTATCTACGTCTCCTGCTTCACAGAGTTCAGGCTGCAACGGCAACTGCATCAACATCTGTAGCTAACTCAACAACGATTGTTACGTCTACATCAGCAGTGACTTCAAACGCTAGCTCTGAGAGTGTGACCGCTTCTGCACATTCAACAGCTTCTGAAGCCCCTAACAGCGCTGTTGCCACACCTGCTAAATTAACGAATTCTTCGGATGTCCTTCGCCAACGCTTAAGGTCCAACCAAAGACTTTTATCGATGTCAGCAGCCATAATGGTGATATCAGTGTAGATGACTATCGTGCTCTTGCACGTCAAGGTGTGGGTGGTGTCGTTGTCAAGTTGACTGAGGACACTTGGTACAACAACCCTAAAGCACCCTCACAAGTTCGCAATGCTCAAATTGCTGGTCTTCAAGTATCAACCTATCATTTTTCACGATACACAACTGAGGAAGAAGCACGTGCAGAAGCTCGTTTCTACATCCAAGCTGCACAAAAACTGAACCTTCCAAAGAGCACCGTTATGGTTAATGATTTCGAAGATTCCAACATGCTTCAAACATCAACCGTAATACTCAAGCCTGGGTTAATGAAATGCGTAAGTATGGATAAACAACTTGATGTTCTACACAAGTGCCAGCTGGTTGGATGAAAACAATCTAGGTACAGGGTCAGTTTCAACCTCTCAATTTGGTCTTGAAAACTTCTGGGTTGCTCAATATCCATCAACAACACTTACAGCAACGAGCGCTAAAAACATGCGCTATAATGCCAAAACTGGTGCATGGCAATTTTCAGCTACAGCTAATCTCTTGCCAGGTAAACATGTCTTTGACCAAAGCGTGGACTATACAGGACGATTTACTGCTAATGCCAGTGTCGAAGCAGATCCAACTCAAGGCGATTTGAGTGGAACTATTTCTATTGTTAATAACAATCCAACTCTTGGTAGCTTTGATGTTGTCATCTCTAATGTCAAAGCACCAAATGGTGTTCAAACAGTCTCTGTTCCAATTTGGTCAGAAATTAATGGCCAAGATGACATTATCTGGTATACGGCTAACCGTCAAAATAATGGAACTTACACAGTAAACGTTAAAGCTTCAGCTCATAAAAACTCAACAGGCCTTTATAATGTTCACCTTTATTATGTTCAAAAAGATGGCCAATTAACTGGTGTTGGTGGAACAACAACTCAAGTTTTTATTGGTAAGAAGCCGGAAATATCGGTATCTGCCAACTTGAGTATATCTAAAAATGAGAACAATGGAACATTTACAATAGTTGCCAAAAATCTCAAAGGTTTAGAAGGCTATAAAG
>JBKWCO010000043.1:0-9763 GCA_046975465.1 Streptococcus sp.
CATAAAACCTAACATAAAAATCAAAAAAATAGCAGAAAATACTTGACAAGAAGATTCTGAAAATTTATACTATTCATGTAATTAAATTACTAAGGTAATTATTTGAAAGGAAACATTGATATGACAACAGGTAAAGAGTACGTTGCTAGCGTTTTTGAAAAAGTGAAAGCTCAAAATGGCCATGAGGCTGAGTTCCTTCAAGCAGTTGAAGAAGTTTTCGATTCACTTGTTCCTGTCTTCGATAAATATCCTAAATATATTGAAGAAAACCTTTTGGAACGTTTGGTTGAACCAGAACGTATCGTTTCATTCCGTGTACCATGGGTTGATGATAAAGGTCAAGTACAAGTAAACCGTGGTTTCCGTGTACAATTCTCATCAGCTATTGGTCCTTACAAAGGTGGTCTTCGTTTCCACCCATCAGTAAACCAATCAATCATTAAATTCCTTGGTTTCGAACAAATCTTTAAAAACTCATTGACTGGTCAACCAATCGGTGGTGGTAAAGGTGGATCAAACTTTGATCCTAAAGGTAAATCAGACAACGAAATCATGCGTTTCTGCCAAAGCTTCATGACTGAATTGAGCAAACACATCGGTGCAGATACAGACGTACCTGCAGGTGATATCGGTGTTGGTGGACGTGAAATTGGTTACCTCTATGGCCAATACAAACGTCTTCGTAACGAATACACAGGTGTTCTTACTGGTAAAGGTTTGAACTGGGGTGGTTCACTTGCTCGTACAGAAGCAACTGGTTACGGTGCTGTTTACTTTGCAGAACAAATGCTTAATGCACGTGGTGAAAACTTTAACGGTAAAACAGCAGTTGTTTCAGGTGCTGGTAACGTTGCCATCTACGCTATTGAAAAATTGCAAAGCCTAGGTGCTAAAGCTGTGACATGTTCTGATTCATCTGGTTTTGTTTATGATCCAGACGGAATCGACGTTGACTTGTTGAAAGAAATCAAAGAAGTTAAACGTGAACGTATCGTGAAATATGCAGAAGCTCGTCCAAATGCAACCTTCACACCTGCTGGTGGTGAAAAGACAGTTTGGTCTATCAAAGCTGACTTGGCATTCCCATGTGCAACTCAAAATGAATTGGATGAAACAGATGCAGAGACACTTGTAGCAAATGGTGTATTGGCTGTTTCAGAAGGTGCTAACATGCCTTCAACTTTGGGAGCTATTGATGTCTTCCTTAAAGCTGGTGTATCATTTGGTCCTGCCAAAGCTGCTAACGCTGGTGGTGTTGCTGTATCAGCTCTTGAAATGGCACAAAATAGCCAACGTACACAATGGACATTCGAAGAAGTTGATGCTAAACTTTACGATATCATGAAAGGTATCTACGAAAATGCTGCAGCAGCTGCTAAAGAATTTGGTCATGAAGGTAACCTTGTTGTAGGTGCCAACATCTCTGGAGTCCTTAAAGTTGCAGATGCTATGTCAGCACAAGGTATCGTTTAATTGATAGACTATTGCCAATAGCCTCTCGATAAAATAAGAAAAGAAGCCTGCGGGTTTCTTTTTTGTAAAAGGTATGGCAGGTGGATCAAGCTGTAGTGGATAGTCTGTCTGGTTGTCAGGAACGTAATCTTTTAAAGAGGTAAAAGTTTCCTGCTGAATTTTTGGTATAATGAGGAGCAAAGAATCTCTTTTATAGCTAATTTTATGATTTAATACGAGAGGAAAAATTGTGATTATTGAACAAAGTCCCTTTGGGGAAAGAGAAAAGAACTCTAGTAATTGGGCAGTCCTTGTACTGAGTTTTTGATAAGTTTAGTGTCAATTTTGCCAATGTTCTTTTTAGAGATAAGCTTTATGGCGATGATGTGGTTTTTCATATTAACCGTCTTTTGTCTCTAGACACCATTTGGAAGAGTCCTATCAATTTTACGACTAATGGAGGCACTGGCCAGTTAATCAATACCTTTTATCCTTGGTTGACCTACTATCCAATCTTCTTAGTATATCAGTTGACACAATCTATTTTGTAGCTTGGATGAGTTTTCAGTTTCTTGTTCGCTTTGCAACCTGTTTGCTTAGTTTTTATGGCTTACGTTTATTGAGGTATTCTGATAAGCAGGTGCTGATATTTTCTACCTTCTATCTCTTTTCGGGGTATTTCTTGCACAATTCTTATTACCGGGCAGCCGTTGGCGAAACGCTAGCGATGATTTTTCTACCTCTAGTTTTCGTTGGCGTTCGTTTGATAACTTTTGGAGATTACAAGAAATGGTGGATCTTGACTCTTGGGATGCTTGGTTTAGTTTATTCCCATGTCTTATCGGTCCTTTTGGCTTCTGTTGGGATTTTCTTTGCGGTGGTAACTAGTTTTTGGATTTGGGATAATAAAAAAGAACGTGTCCTAGGTTTTCTTAAGGCCACCCTTGTCACTCTTAGTATGTCTCTAGCTTTCTTTGTTCCTATGATAGAGCAATTCAAGTATGTCACCCTACGAACGACTTTTAAACCGCTCCTATCCAAGACTGCCTTAAGTTTGGCAGACAACTGGGAGTTGATTCTAAAAAGCGATTTAAGGACTCCATCAGTTAATCTTCTCTATCTCCTGGGTCTAGTGCTAAGCCTGATCTTTGCTAAGCGTTTTGTGAAGGATAAGGAAGCTAGAATTTATCTTTTTATTTCTCTTGTTTTGGCTTTTTTAACTTTGAATAGTTTTCCTTGGCAGTTATTACAGGAGAGTCCAGTGTCCAACCTTCAATTTCCTTGGAGATTATGGAGTTTTGCCTTGCTTTTCTTCAGTTTAGCCTTGGCTAATATCTTGGAAAATATGTCTATGAAGGCAGCGACGATACTTGTCTTGTTTGGTCTTTGTCTGAATATGTTTCAGATTGTTACTGTCCAAGATAAGATGACTAAAGCCAAGAATATATTGCCAAGCAATACAAAAGTCACGAGAGAAATGCTAGCTATGGGAACTTATAAAAATATAAATGGCGATTACACCAATAAAGAAGTGCCCTTTGGCTTTGTCTTTGACAAACATCTTTTCTTGGATAATCAGGAAATTAAGTCAACCATCAACCGTTCTCCAAAGGAGCTAGCACTTACAGTAAACAACGAGTCAAAAGAAGCTAAAGTCTTGTCGCTACCAGTTTTCTACTATAAAGGACAAGAAGCGAGGATTGATGGAAAGCGAGTAACTAATTACTTAGCTAAGGAAAAAGAATCCAACTAATCTAGTCCTACCACCAGGTAAGCATGGTGTCGTTTTGACCTATAGCTATACCCCAGTTGCCAAATTGGCAATGGGTGTTTCAACTATTAGTCTTTTGGCGTTTATTGGTTATTTGTATAGAGTGAAGAAAGATGACTAAAAAGGAGCCTGCGGGTTTCTTTTTTTGTCTGTTTTACTAGAGGGTGGGCCTTTTGATATAATAGGTCAAGGTGATTTATTTGGAATTGAAACCCTTTGGTTTCGATAAAAGAAGGGTATATGATTTCATAGTTTAGATAAGAAAAGGGAGTAAATAGATGATAAAAACTATCGTAAAGGATGTCTTTTCCTTGGATAAAAAACGACAGAAGCGACTAAAGAAGACCTCTATTTGGCCAAAGATTTACGTGATACACTGGAGTTTCTAAGGATGCCTGTGTGGGATACTGCCAATATGATTGGCGTTAAAAAGCGTGTTATTATCGTCAATATCGGTTTTGTTAATCTAGTTATGTTTAATCCTGTTTTAGTCAGCAAGTCCTCACCTTTTCAAACAGAGGAGTCTTGTTTGTCATTAGAGGGAAGTCGTCCAACAAAACGTTATGAGTCGATTGAGGTTGCTTATTTAGATGAACAATGGATGCCTAAACAGTTAAGTTTTTCTGGTATGCCATCCCAAATTATTCAGCATGAATTGGATCATTTGGAGGGTGTTATTATCTAAAAGATACTTGAAATAGATTCTAAGAGAGACAAATTACAGTTTCAGAGTGAGAGTAGACACTAAAAATTCCTACCTCACTCTTTTTAGTTCTCATAGGAACGTTATTCTTGACAATAATTCTCATGAGAACTAAAATAGTTTCCATGAGAATTATTTAAGGAGGAAGATGCAATGCATGGAAAAGATCCCTTTAGCGAATTTAGAGAGTTCATCAATACCATGGAATCTCGCGTGCAAGAGCTAGGTAAAGCGCATGGTGTTGAGCATCTAGCTGGTCCTCAAGGTTTTGCTGTCAAGTATTTGTCTGACAACCAAGATAAGGAAATTTTTATCAAAGATATCGAGAAAAGACTATCTATTTCCAAGTCTGTGGCTAGTAATCTGGTCAAACGTATGGAGAAAAATGGTTTTGTTGAATTGGTGACATCGGACAAGGACAAACGCTACAAGTATGTTCATCTGACAGACTTAGGTAAAAAGAAAGCTCGAGATGTCAAACATTTTCGAGAGGCCATCCATGAACAGCTGTTAGAAGGTATTTCTAAAGAAGATGCTGAAACAGCCTTTCGTGTCTTTCACCAAATTCGTATGAATTTAGAAAAAAATAAGGAGTAACTTATGTTTAAAATTTTTAAACGTTTGACGACAAAAGAGTTAATCATGATTGTCTTAGCGGTGATTTTTGTTTGCTTGAACGTCTATCTAAACTTGAAAATTCCAGACTATATGTCTGATATTACGACACTCTTATCAACTAAGGGAACTAAAGCGTCGGATATTTTTGCCTGGAATACGGATGCCCCAGGGATGCGAATGCTTTTGATGTCCTTTGCGGGCTTTATGGCCTCTGTAGCAGTTGGATTTCTAGCTGCCAGAACAGCGGCAAGTTTCACTACTCGTCTTCGAGATGATATTTTCCATCAGGTTCTTGATTTTTCGGATGCTGAGATTAAGAAATTCTCCATACCTAGTCTTTTGACCCGTACGACAAATGATATTACCCAGTTGCAGATGGTGCTTACCATGGGGTTACAGGTTATTACACAGGGGCCTATCATGGCCATTTGGGCGATTACAAAGATTGCCGATAAAAATGGGAACTGGCTCCTTGCCTTGCTTGTCGCTGTGGCAGTGATTGCCATTCTCATGCTCTTCCTCTTGATCATGGTTATGCCTAAGCAACGCTTGATTCAAACTCTGACCGATAAACTGAATAGCGTAACGCGTGAATCTCTTACAGGAATTCGTGTGGTGCGTGCCTATAACGCTGAAAGTTATCAAGAGGATAAATTTGAAAAGGCCAATACTGATTTGACCCAAAACAATCTCTTTATTGGTCGTTCTTTTGCCTTACTGACACCGGTAATGACTGCTGTATCAAGTGGTTTGACACTGGCTATTTATTGGATTGGTGCACATTTGATTGAAGATGTTAAGATTCCAACAGATCCAACTAAGATTGCTGGTGCCATGGAAGATAAAATCCATCTCTTCTCAGATATGGTGGTTTACTCCTCTTATGCCATGCAGGTTGTTATGGGATTCATGATGATGATTATTGTTTTCTTCCTTCTTCCACGTGCAGTTGTAGCAGCTGGTCGTATCAATGAAGTTCTAGATACCCAATCTTCAGTCTCTTATCCTGAAAATAGTTCTGAAAAGCCTAATGAAGTGGGTACTGTCGAATTTGATGATGTTTCCTTCCGTTATTCTGAAACTTCAGAGCCTGTTTTGGAGCATGTTAGCTTCAAAGCTAAAAAAGGTGACACGGTTGCCTTTATTGGTTCGACTGGATCTGGTAAATCAACGCTTGTCAACCTTATCCCACGTTTTTATGATGCCACGCAAGGAACGATCAAGGTTGACGGTGTCGATGTACGCCATTATGACCATGAAACCTTGCACAATATAGTCGGTTATATTCCACAGAAGGCTGTGCTTTTCTCAGGTGATATCACGTCAAATATGACGATGGGAACGAGCAATAACAGTCCCCTTGATGATGCTAAGATTTGGGAAGCTCTCGAATTGGCTCAAGGAAAAGACTTTGTTGAAAATAAAGAAGGTCAACTTAAAGCAGAAGTTGCCCAAGCTGGGTCTAACTTCTCAGGTGGCCAGAAGCAACGTTTGGCTATTGCGCGTGCCTTGGCACGTAAGCCTGAAATCTTGATTTTCGATGATTCCTTCTCAGCCTTGGACTATAAGACCGATCGTAAGTTACGTCAAGAACTGGCTGAAAAAACGCAAGAGATGACCAAGTTGATTGTTGCTCAACGTATCTCTACTATTATGGATGCGGACCAAATCTTGGTACTTGACCAAGGTAAGGTCGTTGGTCAAGGAACTCACAAGGAACTCTTGGCAAATAATGAAGTCTACCAAGAAATTGCCTATTCACAATTGTCTAAGGAGGAGTTAGAAAATGGAAAATAAGCCAAAAACATCGTCCTATAAACGCTTAAAACCCTATATTAAAGGCTTCCAAATTCCCTTTGTCTTAGCGATTTTTGGAGCTATTATTTCAGCGGTCATTACAGTTATTGGACCTGATAAATTAAAAGAAATCACCAATCTTATTACTGAAGGGATCACACCTACAAAAATGGGGACGATTCCAGGTATTGATTTGGACAAGGTAGCAAGTATTGCTATGACCTTGGCTGTTTTATATGCGATTTCAGCCATTGTTGGTTACTTACAAAGTTTTACGGTTGCGACAGTTACACAACGCTTTTCACAACGTTTCCGTACAGCTATCCAAAAGAAAATCAACAGTGTCCCTCTTAATTATTTCGATAGTCACTCTCAAGGGGATACCCTCTCTCGTGTGACCAATGACGTTGACCTTTTGGGACAATCGCTTAGCCAAGGCTTAGGTACATTGATTACTTCAAGTGTTCTCTTGGTGGCAGCCATTATTATGATGTTCTACTCAAATGTCACTATGGCTTTCACTGCGATTGGTTCTGTCTTGATAGGATTTGTTCTAGTAGCCTTTATCATGGGCTTCTCGCAACCACTTTTTAAACGCCAACAAGAAAATTTGGCTAACATTAATGGGTACATTGAAGAAATCTACACTGGTCAAGCAGTTGTAACGAGTTACAATGCATCTGAAGAAAGTAGTCAAGCTTTTAAGGGGCTTAATGATAAACTCTATAAATCGATGTGGCAATCACAGTTTATCTCAGGTATTATGATGCCACTTATGATTTTCATTGGGAACTTTGGTTATGTCATGGTCTGTCTTGTGGGTGCCATCAAAGTTATTGATGGTAGCTTGACGATTGGTGATGTGGTAGCCTTCATGACCTATGTTCGTATCTTCTCACAACCTCTTTCTCAAATTGCACAAGGGATTACACAACTCCAATCAGCAACTGCAGCTATTGGGCGTATCTTTGAATTTTTGGAAGAAAAGATATGGATGACGAGTCAGCCAAGACAGCTGAGTTGACAGATACTAAGGGTCAAGTTGTCTTTGACCATGTTTCCTTTGGTTATACGCCTGAAAAGACTATTATTCATGATTTTTCAGCAAGTCGCAAAACCTGGACAAAAGATTGCTATCGTTGGTCCAACGGTGCTGGTAAGACAACCATTGTTAACCTGCTCATGAAGTTCTATAACATCGACCAAGGTCGTATCACCATTGATGGTGTGGATACGAACGATATGAAACGAAACTGTCCATGATCAATTTTCTATGGTGCTTCAAGACACTTGGCTCTTTGAAGGTACTATTCGTGATAATTTGATTTACAACCAAGAAAAATCTCTGACGAGCAAGTTATTGCTGCGGCCAAGGCCGTGGGTGTTCATCACTTCATCACCACACTTCCAAAAGGTTATGATACTTATTTGGATGATTCTGTGACCTTATCAGTTGGTCAGAAACAACTTTTGACCATTGCGCGTGCACTTCTTAAGGATGCCCCTCTTCTTATCTTGGACGAGGCAACATCATCAGTTGACACACGAACAGAAGAATTGATTCAGAAGGCTATGGACAAGCTTATGGAGGGTCGTACATCCTTTGTCATTGCCCACCGCTTATCAACCATTCGAAATGCGGACCTTATCCTTGTGATGAAGGATGGTAATATTATTGAACAGGGTAATCATGCTGACCTTATGGCGGTAGATGGTTTCTACGCTGATCTTTATATAGTCAGTTTACAGAAGAAGTTGCCTAAACTTTTCTTATAAAATTATAAGATTTTACAAAAGGCCATAGAACGTATGACTGTCAGTCATACGTTTTGTGTTATACTGAAAAAAACAGACAGATTAGGAGATTATGATGCAATATCGCAAAGCAAGACTAGACGAAGTTCAGGAAGTTGCACAAGTATGTGCAGATGCCTTTGAAGATTACCCCTATCTTTCAATGATTGCCAGTAATTTAAAGAATCCTGAACAGTATAAGGAATTTGTCTTAGCCTTGCAGGAAGTGTTGGTGCGTTTGGCGATTAAACGGGACTCATGTTTGGTGGCTGAAAAGGACGGTCGCATTGTTGCGGCAGCTATTTTACAGCATCAGACGATTTCTATGCTTAATTATCTTCAAAATGGGGCGACCAAGCTTTTCAGTTTTATAAGCATCACTAAGTTGTTCAAGTATTTTAACTTTGTTGAAGAGTCCGAAAGACATCTGGAAGATTCTGCAGAATACGACTGGTACTTGATGATGTTGGCGGTGACTCCAGATTATCAAAGAAAAGGGATAGGAAGTCGCTTCTTGCATGAAGGGGTTGAACCCTTTGTGCGTAGCACAGGAGGCCTAGTCTTGGTTTGATTACCAATCGCGATTACAATGTACCTTTCTACGAGAAAAATGGCTACAAGCAATGCGGTTATAAGGTTTTGACCTACGAAACACACAAACTAGGCAACTGGCCTTTTGTCAAATCACTTGATGCATAGCCTTGTGCTATTTAACTTAGATAAGCAAAATGAATCTGGCTTCGGCTGGATTTTTTTCTTAGCTTTAGAGTCCTTCGTGTCTGGCTCATTCCTTATTTTTAAGCCTAACTATGCTATAATTAGGAAACGCTATTAGAGGAGGTTTATATGTCAACTCCAAGTATTTATGGGGAATATGCTCAGTATCTCCCCAAGATTTTACAAGAAATAACAGACCCGATTATTGCGGCTAATATAACTAGCAAAAAAGAAACAGGCTTTAAACTCTATGAACATTTTATTTCACGAATCAAAGAAAGCGATTCTATGCGTGAAAAGTGTCGTAGGAAAAATTTGCCTGAAACCAGCCAATCTGCTCTCAAGGAAATTCGTGACAGTATTGGGATTCGAATTATTTGTGGTTTTGTCGATGATATTTACAAAACTATTGATGTTATCAAGGATATCCCTGGCGTTTCTATTTATAACGAGAAAGATTACATTTTAAATGCTAAGCCCAATGGCTATCGTTCTTACCACCTCATTTTGGAAATCGAAACCGAGTTTCCAGATGTGCTAGGAAATGAGAGAGGGACCTATTTTGTTGAGGTTCAGCTTCGGACCATCGCTCAGGATTCCTGGGCCAGTCTGGAACATCAGATGAAGTACAAGCACGACATCAAGAATCCAGAAATGATTACCCGTGAGCTTAAGCGCTGTGCGGATGAATTAGCTTCATGCGATTTGACCATGCAGACCATCCGTAACTTAATTCAAGAAGGAGGGGACTAGAATGGCTTTGAAAATTCTACTAGCTGAGGATGAAGAGGCTCTTTCTCGAGTTTATAAGGCAGCCCTAGAGCATCAAGGTTATGAGGTAGATCAAGCATTTAATGGGCAAGAGGCTGTTGATTTAGCTGCACAGAATGCCTATCAAGTAATGATTATGG
>JBKWCO010000044.1:0-9727 GCA_046975465.1 Streptococcus sp.
CTTCCCTACCTATATGGGAAGTCATTCGGGCTACGGTATTTCAGTTGGATGGCAGAGGGAGATTGGTATTTGGAATATGGCGGTTCTGGTCATCCTCCTTGCCGTTAACCTCAAGTACGATTGGTTTTATCTGAGAGCAGTTCTGATTGCTTTGATTCTGGGAGGCCTAGGTATTGGAACCAATCATTTCCTTAGCTATCTTCAATACCATCACTCTGTTAATGCTGTTGGAGCTTTTGAGAATTATCTTTTAGTCCTTGGCTGGATTGTCGGTTGGTGGCTGGAAAATTCTTCAAGAAAAACAGTTTAATTTTTCTGAAGTTATCGCCTGGCTGGCAACTCCCTGTGTTATAATAAATAGGCATTATTATAATCGAGGAAAACACATGTCTAAACAATTAAAAGGTAGTCTGATGGTCATAACTGCTGGGATTGCCTGGGGGATCTCAGGGGTTTCTGGTCAATACCTGATGGCTCATGGGGTTAATGTCAATCTTTTGACGAGTTTACGTTTGATTCTAGCTGGGACCTTACTAACGGCTTCGGTCTTTTTTAGGCAGCGAGACAAATTAGTGCAAGCGATTAAAGATAAGAAAACCTTAGTAAGTATCGTTTTATTTGCTCTCTTTGGTCTGGTCTTGAATCAATATGCCTATCTTAGTGCTATTCAGTACACCAACGCTGGAACTGCGACAGTCTTACAGTATGTCACACCAGTCCTTATTCTGGCTTTTGTTTGTGCTAAGAACCGCAGATTTCCAACGGTCTCAGAGTTAGTGGCGATTATCATGGCTATTGCGGGAACCTTTATTATCGCCACGCATGGTCAGGTGACAGAGCTAGCCATCACACCTATTGGTTTGTTCTGGGGACTCTTCTCGGCAGTAACCTATGCACTCTATATCTTACTGCCTGCTAAAGCTATTGAAAAGTGGGGCAGTCTGATTGTCATCGGTCTAGGAATGTTACTTGGTGGTCTGGTCTTTCCGATTGCTATCCAAGCTTGGAAGTATGAGTTACCCTTGACTGGTGGAAATCTTTTAGCACTCTTTGGGTTGGTCTTCATCGGGACAGTCTTTGCTTACACAGTTTTCCTTAAGGGTACGACCATGGTTGGTGCTGTAAAAGGAAGTCTTCTGGCATCGGTAGAACCTGTGGCATCGGTCATTTTAACGGTCTTAATCATGGGTGACCACTTCTTTGCCATTGATGTGCTTGGAATGATTTTAATTGTTCTTGCTGTCATCCTCATTTCGCTTAAGGATTTAGTAGCCCTTAAAAAACAAGAGAAAATTCAAAGATAAAGATAGAGCCCAAGTGATTGTGGCTCTTTTTCTATACCGTCGTGTAAAGATGTTCTTAAAAAAAATAGGACTTAAGTCCCACACATAAACCTTAAAAATATGGTAGAATAAGAGGTAAACTAACATTTTGGAGAGAAAATGAGTATAGACGATTACAGGCCCCATTTTATGGTGGAGGCTGTTTATGATTTGAAACCTGACCAGCTACGTGAACACGGTATTCGTGCTGTCTTGGTCGATTTGGATAATACCTTGATTGCTTGGAACAACCCTGATGGGACTCCAGAGCTACGTGCTTGGTTAGACGAGATGACAGAGGCTGACATTCCAGTTGTTGTGGTCTCTAACAATAAACATGAACGTGTTGAACGTGCGGTTGCCAATTTCCATGTGGATTTCGTGAGTCGTGCCATGAAACCTTTTACGAAAGGGATTAATGAAGCGATTGAGCGTTACCACTTTAACCGTGACGAGGTCGTTATGGTGGGAGATCAGCTCATGACTGACATCAGAGCGAGCCACCGAGCTGGTATTCGCTCGATTTTGGTTAAGCCCTTGGTGCAATCAGATGCTTGGGTAACCAAGTTTAATCGTTGGCGTGAGCGTCGCATGTGGAAAAAGATTGAAAAAGCATATGGTCCTATGACCTTTAACAAAGGAATTTAATGGAAGAATTATTTTGTATTGGCTGTGGAGCCCAAATTCAAACAGAAGATAAAGAAAAGGCTGGTTACACACCTGCTAGCTCTATAAAAAAAGCTGAAGAAACAGGTGAGTTGTACTGTCAACGTTGTTTCCGACTTCGTCATTACAATGAAATTGTGGATGTCCACATCACAGATGATGAATTTTTAAAATTGCTTCATGAAGTTGGAGACAGTGATGCCCTCGTTGTCAATGTTGTTGATATTTTCGATTTTAATGGATCAATCATTCCAGGCTTGTCACGCTTTGTTTCTGGTAATGATGTGCTCTTGGTCGGAAATAAAAAGGATATCCTACCTAAATCCGTTAAAGATGGTAAGGTAACCCAATGGTTGACAGAACGTGCCCATGAAGAAGGCATGCGTCCCGTGGATGTCATGTTGACGTCTGCCCAAAATCATCACGCCATTAAAGAGTTGATTCAACGTATTGAAAAACTCCGTAAGGGTCGTGATGTTTATGTTGTCGGTGTGACGAATGTTGGTAAATCAACCTTAATTAATGCAATTATCAAGGAAATTACAGGTGATAAAGATATTATCACGACTTCTCGTTTCCCAGGAACAACCCTTGATAAGATTGAAATTCCTTTGGATGATGGTACTTACATTTTTGATACACCAGGAATCATCCACCGCCACCAGATGGCACACTATCTGTCAGCGAAGGACCTCAAGTACGTTAGTCCTAAGAAGGAAATTAAGCCAAAAACTTACCAGTTAAATGCAGGCCAAACACTATTTCTAGGCGGTCTTGGACGATTTGACTTTATTGATGGGAATAAGCAAGGTTTTACAGCCTTCTTTGATAATAACTTGAAGCTTCATCGTACCAAACTTGAAGGTGCAGATGCCTTCTATGATAAGCATGTTGGAAGCCTTCTCATGCCTCCTAGGCCAAAGGATCTGGCTGATTTTCCAAAACTTGTTCGTCACGAATTTACTGTCAAAGATAAGACAGACATTGTCTTCTCGGGATTAGGTTGGATTCGTGTCCAAGGAAAGGCCGACCAACCAACCATCGTTGCCGCCTGGGCACCAGAAGGCGTTGGCGTCGTCGTCCGAAAGCGATTATTTAAACTTAATTAGTAGTTAAAAGGAATAAGAAAGGAAAGGCTAGATAAAGAAGCAATCATTGCGAGCTTTTAGGCCATGCTTTTGTAGAGGAAAGCCTCATTCCTATAGTTGAAGAATGAGGCAAGAAAAATTGAGACCTAGGGCTCGATTTGTAGTCATGGAACTTCGTAAGGAGGTCATGACGTCCGTCACTATCTTAGAAAAGTATAAAAAGAGTCTTTTCAATGAACATGAAGTTTGCCTAGATTTACGTCATGAGCAAACGATGTGTTTTTCGCTGTGATAGTAATCCAAGTAACATTTTATGTTACTTGGATTCAGAATTTTGAGACCTTAGCTCAAAATTAGCTATGAAACCGGTGGTTTGCTAGCGTCCGTATCACCTAAGAAAAACAGCAAAAAAATAAAAGGAATAAACATGTCACTAACATCAAAACAACGTGCCTTCCTCAAATCGGAAGCACACACTCAAACCTATTGTACAAATCGGGAAAAACGGTCTTAACGACCACATCAAAACTAGCGTTCGTAACGCTCTTGATGCCCGTGAATTGATTAAAGTAACCCTACTCCAAAATACTATGGAAGATATTCATGAGGTTGCTGAAATCTTGGAAGAAGAAATTGGCTGTGATACAGTCCTTAAGATTGGACGTATCTTGATTCTCTATAAAGAATCAGCTAAAAAAGAAAATCGTAAGTTGTCACCAAAGGTCAAAGCTATCCAAAAATAGTTGCTGACTTTGCTTGGTGAAGGACAAACTAAGGTATAGGAACACTTTTGAAGCATTAAAGCTAGCCTTAAGTCAGTTGTATAATGCTTGAGAAAGAGGAGGCGTACATGGCACTAGATCTCGTAACCCCATTTACGAAGGTTCAACTAGAGGAAGAAATCAAAGATACAGGCCGTAAGCAGGTGGGAATATTAGGTGGAAATTTCAATCCTGTTCATAATGCCCACTTGGTTGTTGCTGACCAGGTGCGTCAGCAGTTAGGCCTCGATGAAGTTCTTCTCATGCCTGAATATGAGCCACCTCATGTCGATAAAAAAGAGACCATTGATGAAAAACACCGCCTTAATATGCTTATGTTGGCTATTAACGGTATCGAAGGATTGGACATCGAAACCATTGAGTTGGAACGTAAGGGAATCAGTTATACTTATGACACCATGAAGCTCTTGACGGAGGCTAATCCTGATACGGATTATTACTTTATTATTGGAGCGGATATGGTCGAATACCTACCTAAGTGGCATCGTATTGATGAACTTATCGAGATGGTCCAATTTGTTGGTGTTCAGCGTCCTAAGTATAAGGCTGGAACCTCTTACCCAGTTATTTGGGTGGATGTGCCCCTTATGGATATCAGTTCAAGCGCTGTTCGTGATTATATCAAGAAAGATCGTACACCTAACTTTATGGTGCCTCAATCTGTACTGCCTATATCAAGAAAGTAGGACTTTATAAATGACCTATGAAAAATATCTAGACTATTCTCGTGAAGAACTTCTTGAAAAAGTTCGAGCGGTCATGAGCCCTAAACGCTTCAATCATGTTCTGGGTGTTGAGCGAGCTGCTATTGCTCTTGCTGAAAAGTACGGTTATGATACTGAGAAAGCCGGATTGGCTGGTTTGCTTCATGATTATGCCAAGGAACTTCCAGATCAGGAATTCTTGGAACTTATCGATAAGTATGAGCTTGATCCTGCATTGAAAAATTGGGGGAATAATGTCTGGCATGGCATGGTTGGGATTTACAAAATCCAAGAAGATTTGGGATTGACTGATCCCGAAATTCTACGCAGTATTGAAATCCATACCGTCGGAAGCCATGAAATGTCAACCCTAGATAAGATTGTTTATGTGGCTGATTATATTGAGCATAACCGTAATTTCCCTTTGGTAGAGGAAGCTAGACAAGTAGCAGAGCAATCCTTGGATAAGGCCGTTGCTTTTGAGACAGTTCATACTGTGGAACACTTGGCTCATCAGGCCTTGCCGATTTTCCCGCAAACCTTGGAAACCTATAATGCTTTTGTGCATTACTTAAAAGATTAGTAAGTGAAAACAGCTTTTAATATTATTGATGTACAAAATATCTTAGTAGAAACAGGTTTTGAAACACAAAAGCTGTTAGAGAAAATCTCTTATTTACAAGATCAGGTAGAAAACAGCAGATTGAAATTATCTATATTCAGCATATTGAAACGGAAGAGGCTCTAACCTCGGAAGATTGGAAATTATCGCCACTATTAAGAGACATCTGATGAGAAGGTTTTTCAGAAGCGATACAATGCATGTTTAAAGAGACTGGATTAAAGGAATATTTGGACAACAAGGAATTGAGAAACTAGTCTTTTGGTATGCAGACGGAGTATTGTGTTGATACATCCGTTAAAGTTGCTTTCGAACATGGCTACAAGCTAGTTGTTCCCGAAGGTACTGTTACAACCTTGATGGAGACGACATTCCAGCAAAAACGATTAATGAATTTTATGAGAACATTTGAATGAACGTTTTGCAGATGTCTTAGATTACAAAACGATTTTTTAATAAAGAGGATTAAATGAAAGAAGAATTACTTGAATTGGTTGTCAAAGCTGCTGATGAAAAGCGAGCTGAAGACATTGTTGCCTTGATTTGTAGGCCTTACAAGTTAACAGATTATTTTGTTATTTTGAGTGCAATGAATAGCCGTCAGTTGAAGCTATTGCCGACAACATCCGTGAGAAAGTGAAAGAAGCTGGCTTTGACGCTAGTCACGTGGAAGGAGACAACATGGGTGGATGGATCCTTTTGAACCTAACGACGTCGTTGTCTACATCTTTACAGAAGATGAACGTGCACACTATAACCTCGAAAACTCTGGCATGAAGCACCAATGGTGGATGTTCAGCTTATTTGGCATAAGAAATTGAACTCAGTTGGCGACAACTGGTTTTGTTGGTTAAACTAAAGATTTAATAGGAAGGATGGAGCCTTGTGTTTGGTTTGTTAACTGAACTCGAGCTAAAAGCTGTGAGAAAAAGATAAACTTTCTTGTGCTTTTGACGCTCTGTATCTTAGAAAGCGATTTGAACGTCCTGTAATCGTCGGAAAATAGACAGCTTTGTCTTGAGATTCTCCAAGTCCAAGCTCCTAATTTTCATTCCGATTACGGACGGACTTGGTATCATCATTATGGCTACTTATGAAACTTTTGCGGCGGTCTACGACGCTGTTATGGATGATAGTCTTTACGATTTGTGGACGGATTTTTCCTTCGTCATTTGCCAAAGACTAAGGACAAAAAGAAATTGCTTGAATTGGCTTGTGGACTGGGATTCAGTCTGTACGCTTTTCTCAAGCTGGTTTTGACGTGACTGGACTCGATTTGAGTGCTGATATGTTGAAGATTGCAGAGAAGCGTGCGTCTTCTGCCAAACAGAAAATCGACTTTATTGAAGGCAACATGTTGGATTTATCGCAAGCTGGCAAGTATGATTTTGTGACCTGTTATTCGGACTCAATCTGCTATATGCAGGATGAAGTAGAGGTTGGAGACGTCTTCAAAGAGGTTTACAATGCCCTTGATGAAGATGGCGTCTTTATCTTTGATGTGCACTCAACCTATCAGACGGATGAGGTTTTCCCTGGCTATTCCTACCATGAAAATGCAGAAGACTTTGCTATGCTCTGGGATACCTATGAGGATGCGGCTCCGCATTCTATTGTCCATGAATTAACTTTCTTTGTCCAAGAGGAAGATGGGAGCTTTAGCCGTCATGATGAGGTGCATGAGGAGCGTACTTATGAGGTTTTGACTTATGATATCTTGTTGGAGCAGGCTGGCTTCAAATCTTTCAAACTTTATGCCGATTTCGAGGACAAGGAACCGACTGAAACTAGTGCCCGTTGGTTCTTTGTAGCCCAAAAATAAGAGCTATGACAGTTACAGGTATTATTGCTGAGTTCAATCCTTTTCATAACGGCCACAAATATCTCTTGGATCAGGCTGAAGGTGTAAAAATCGTTGCCATGTCTGGGAACTTTGTTCAGCGAGGTGAGCCAGCTATTGTGGATAAGTGGATTAGGACTCAGATGGCTTTGGAAAATGGGGCAGACCTCGTGGTTGAGTTGCCTTTCTTGACGTCAGTCCAGTCTGCCGATTATTTTGCTGCTGGAGCCGTCGATATCTTGTCCCGACTGGGGATTGATAGCCTTACTTTTGGAACGGAAGAAGACCTAGATTACCAGGCAATAGCAGATGTCTATGCTGAAAAGTCAGAGGACATGGAAGCCTTTGTGGAAAACTTGCCGAGTGACCTATCTTATCCACAAAAGACACAAAAAATGTGGGAGAAATTTGCTGGTGTGGACTTTACTGGCAATACACCCAACCATATTCTAGGATTAGCCTATGCCAAAGCTTGTGCTGGTAAGGGCATTAAGTTGAATCCTATCCAGAGACAAGGGGCTGGCTATCATTCCTCAGACAAGGAAGTATCTTTCGCCTCGGCGACCAGTCTACGACTCCACAAGCAAGATAGTGATTTTGTGGATAAGTTCATGCCCAATAGCAAACTTTTTCAAACTTCTCCACAGGTCACTTGGGATAATTATTTCCAATTGTTGGTTTATCAGATTCTTACAAATCCTGATTTGACCAGTGTTTTCCAGGTAAATGAAGAGATTGCCAGTCGTTTAAAAGCTGCTATCCGTGAGGCCTCTTCTGTGGAGGAATTGGCGGATAAGGTAGCAACCAAACGCTACACCAAAGCACGTGTACGTCGTATTTTGACTTATATCCTAGTCGGAGCTGTGGACAACCCTCTAGCTGAATCCATTCATGTGCTTGGGTTTTCTCAAAAAGGGCAGTCTCATCTCAAATCTGTGAAAAAGTCTGTGGATATAGTGGCTCGTATTGGAAGGGAGCCTTGGGATCTGCTTACACAGCAAGCAGATAATGTTTACCAATTAGGTAACCCCGAGCTTTGCGAACAAAACTTCGGACGCGTACCGATTAGAGTAAAATAGTTTTATAGAAGGTCTACCTCTGGTAGGCTTTTTTGATCTTTTTTCGAATAAATATTGTAGAAAGTATAAACTTGTCAGGAACTTGTACAAGTTTATACTTTTGGTATATAATAAAAGAAAAGAGGAAAATGAGGTATGCTGATGGAAGCAGTCGTCTATTCAACGTTTCGAAATCATTTAAAGGATTATATGAAAAAGGTTAATGATGAATTTGAACCTCTAGCTGTAGTCAATAAAAATCCTGATGAAGATATTGTAGTAGTCTCAAAGAGTGAGTGGGATAGCATTCAAGAAACATTGCGTATTGTTCAAAATAAAGAACTATCAGACAAGGTTTTAAGAGGAATGGCTCAGGTACGTGCTGGAGAGACTCAAGAGCATGCACTAAAGGAGTAGAAAATGTTACTCACTTTCACTGAAGATGCATGGATGGATTATTGTTATTGGCAAAATCAGGATAGGAAGACACTTAAGCGAATCAATAAGCTGATTAAAGACATTCAACGGGATCCTTTTTCAGGTATTGGGAAACCAGAACCCTTGAAGTATGACTTTCAAGGAGCTTGGTCTCGACGAATTGATGCTGAAAATCGTTTGATTTATATGGTTGATGGTAAGAGTGTCGCCTTTCTCTCTTTCAAAGATCATTATTAGGTCTACCTTTGGTAGGCTTTTTTACTTTCCGTAAATTATTTTCCAAAAGGTCAAAAAAGATCAAATAAATCTATTGACCTTTACTGACTAATAGTGTATGATAGTGTCATAAGGATTTAGCTTCCTTATAAATCTTGCAGTGCTTGCCTAAATACTTGTCATAAAGTTATTTTGGTTTGCCTGCAAAAAATGATAACAAAGGTCAAAAAAAGTCAAAAAAACTATTGACTATTACTGACCAATGTTGTACAATATAAACATAAGGAAATGAAATCCTTATGAAGGCTGTGTCAATAGCCCATATACCAATAAAAAAGGATTGCAGCTAGTCTGCAAAAATTTTCATCTGAAAGGTCAGTAAAAGTCAAAACTAAATTCTTGACCTGATCAAATGAAAGGTATATGATAAAACTATAAGGAAAAGAGATTCCTTGATATTCAAGTTTCTTTCTGAAAGAACTATTTATAGTTTCGAAAGGGGCTTGGAAGTTAGCTATATTGAGAGATTCACAGAAAGAAGGTGGCTCTTATGCTAAATGACAATTTATTTAAGACTGTGAAAGTTCTCAGTCTCCTACCAAGAGCAAAACCTGAAATTATTAGAAGAGTAGTTGAGGCTACCAAAAATTTTTAGGGTTTTGGTCAGTAAAAGTCAGAAAACATATTAACATAAAAATAACACTTAAAAAATTTCACAAGATAACACAAAACGAGGTAATTATATGAACAACAACTTTAATAATATGGATGATCTTTTCAATCAATTGATGGGTAACATGGGTGGTTTCCGTTCAGAAAGCCGTCGCTACATGATTAACGGTCGTGAAGTGACACCTGAAGAATTTGCAATTTACCGTCAAACAGGTAAATTGCCTGGTAATCAAGGTGAAGCAGTGAACCCAACACAACAACACGGACCTAAACAAGATGGTATTCTTGCTAAGCTTGGTCGTAACTTGACTCAAGAAGC
>JBKWCO010000045.1:0-9692 GCA_046975465.1 Streptococcus sp.
GCCTAATATCGAACCTCTTCACTTGGAAAATACTGATATTGCCTTGACTGAACGTGGTGGTATCAAGGTCAATAAGCATTTAGAAACAAGTGTTCCTGGTGTCTTTGCAGTGGGTGATGTTAATGGTGGCCTTCAATTCACCTACATCTCACTAGACGATTTCCGTATTGTCTTTAATTACCTGACAGGTGATGGTAGCTATAACCTTGAAACACGTGGAGCAGTTCCAACTGCTATGTTCCTTAACCCACCTTTGGCTCAAGTTGGTCTTACTGAAGACCAAGCCAAGGAACAAGGCTTGCCAGTAGCAGTTAAAGAAATGCCAGTGGCAGGCATGCCTCGTGGCCATGTTAACGGTGATTTGCGTGGTGCCTTCAAAGCTGTGGTAAATCCTGAAACTAAGGAAATCTTGGGTGTAACCCTCTTTGGTCAAGAATCTCATGAAATTATCAATATAATTACCCTAGCTATGAATCATCACATTCCATACACAGATTTAGCTAAACAAATTTTCACTCACCCAACTATGGCTGAGAACCTAAACGATTTGTTTGCGATTTAAAATGAAAAGAGCCGAGAGGCTCTTTTTTATGTAGAAGAGAAATTTTTTTATGACTTTCCTTAGGTGAGTAGGTCATCAGCGACCTTCTTCGAAGTTCCATGACTAATTTTGAGCCCCTTCACTTTTTAATTCTAGGCTCAGGCTAAAACAGTTCCCCGAACTGTTTTACTCTAAAATTCTGAGTTTCTGAAACTATTAAGTTTCAGGAACTCTTCACAACGGAAAGTCTTGTAAAAGTCGTTCTAAAATAAATGGTAGCTTTTTATAGTTTCTATGGACTTTAATTTATAAAAATATTAGTGATGGAGATATTATAATTATTAATTCAAAAGAACTACACATAAGTTAAATTGTTTTTTCATGATCAAACCTCCTTCTATAATTTGTGATATACTTTTTTGATTAAAATTTTAGTTCCCAATATGCAAAAAAGGAGAGAGAATGAAAAATAGTGGTGAAATTTTTAAACGTTTCAGAGAATCTAGAGGGTTATCTTTAAAAGATGTAGCAAATGACAATCTTTCAAAATCTCAGTTATCAAGGTTTGAAAATAGACAAAATGATCTTACATTAAATAAGTTCATTATGGCACTGAATGCCATAAACGTTTCTATTAATGAATTTATGTATGCTGTGAATGACTTTCATAATGATGAACTCACAGAACTTCTAGATATTATTAGGACCTGCACCATCAAAAATGATATTAAAGGCTTAAAAACTTATTGTTTGATTATAGTAAAGGGGATAAAGATAGTGATAAATTTCATGAATTAAATACTATTTTGATAAAAATCCGCCTTCAACTCCTATCAGAAGAAAAACAAGTTCTTGAGGAGACTTAGAAAAGTTAATTGATTATTTGTTTAGTGTCGAATATTAGGAGTCTATGAATTAAGATTATTTCTTAATTCAATTGATATTCTAGAACATAAGTTTTTGTAACTTTATCAAGAGAAATGATCAGACGTTCCGACTATTATAAAGAAATTAAGGCGAATAGAAGTCTAATCAATCATATGACACTGAACGCTTATATTATTTGTATCGATAGAGGTTATTTAACAGATGCAGCTTACTTTGGAAAACAACTTGAATCTTTCTTCTTTGAAGAATCTGAAATGTATGAAAGTAGTATATAATTATGCCCATAATTACTATCTATATAAAAAGTTTGGCAGTGACCAAGCCATTGTTGAAATGAAAAAGTGTATAGAGTTTATGAAGGCAGTGGGAAGTGTTAATATTGCTAGTCATTATAGTTTGCATCTAGATAGAATTTTAAAAAATAGACAGTTGCAAAAACGGGAATAAATTATATGTTATAAATATAATGTTATATTTATATTGATATGTTATCAATTATAGGCATATTCTTTTCTAAAACCAAAATAAAAAGAGTTTTCTTCGGGTATAGTTATATTATCATCTATTTATTTTATTTGTTATGAGGTAGGATTATCAGTTATGGGTGTTATCCTATTAACTATTAATGTTTTGATACAGTTTATAGAAAGAAGGCTAAAAATGAAATTACGATTTAGAATTTTGATTGGGATCTGCTTTTTAATTGGTGCGTTGGTATTTATGGCTCAAAAGAGCTGTTATATGCGTTAGCATTTCTTTTAGTCGGAGGATTTTATATATATAAAGGAGTGAACTAATGGTTCATTTGGTTTTAGAGGTAAAGGACTTAACGTTTGGTTTAAGAAGGATAGACCTATTATTAGTAACCTTGATCTTGTTATTCGAACAATACTATTATTGGTCTGGTAGGAAAAAATGGTTCAGGAAAAACAACCTTGATAAAATCTCTGAGTAGTGTGTTTGATAAGAGGAACTATCAAGTGACTTCAATCAGCTTAAATGGTGAAAGTCAACCATTGAACAGTAATGTTTATAAGCTGAATACCTATACTGTTTTCACCGAAAATAACAGTTTTTTAAATTGGAACTTCAGTCAGTATTTTAATTTTGTCTGTCGATTATTTCATGTTAAAAGAGATGATGACTTATATGATTATTTAGTCAAGGTTTAATTTTGGAAAATTTTTACAGACTAGCATAGGTAATTTATCGACTGGAAATAAGAAAAGTCTTTTGATAACAGGTTTCTATTTAAAACGCCCATTATTAATCTTGGATGAACCTTTGATGGATTAGATTTTGACTCTACTGAATTTTTATATGAAGTTCTCGTTCAATATAGAAGCTATGGCTCAATATTAATGACCTCTCATAGCAGAAAGCATTGCTAGAGTTTGTGATGAAGCCTATTTTCTTGAGGATGGACATTTAAAATTATTACAATCAGATTTAGATGATTGGTTAAATGAGGTTAGTAGTCAAAGGAGGGAATAGATGCTTTTAGCTATTTTAGAGATATCTTTTCAAAAAATAGATTGTACTTGTTTTTGTTTTCTCTTAGCTTATTACTGTATTATAAATATGTGAGAGTTGAGTTCTTCCAAATTTTAGAATTTTGATGTTGAGTACATTTATCGTAACATCACTATCAACCTTTCAGTTACTCTATTCATATTTTTAACTGATAGAATGGAAGGCTATTTTCAACTACCTATATCCATAAACTACTTTAAATTTAATTTATATTTGTTACGTTTATTCTGAATTTTTTTGAAAGAATCTTGTTTCTAATTTTATTTTTAAATGTAACTATTGGCTACTTTCAATTTATAAAATTAATACTCTTTTCATTGCTAGTGATACTTAGTGTATTCTATGCGTTTATCAAGTTGAACACAAAATTAAATGTACTAAGTTGGCTTTTGATTGTTGGTATGTTAGGAATAGATGGTTCTATATTATTACTAAATAATATATTCTATATGTTAGTAAGTTCTAGCGTTGTAGGGTATTTAATACTGAGAAATAAAGAACTTATTTATATCGTGAAAATGAAAGTTCTTCAGTTTTTAATAAGAGACATCATAATTATTTTATGATTTCCTTGATGCAAGAAAATATTTTATAAATTCAATTTTTACCCTATTATTTATTTTATTAATTATTTTTCAGGATTACCGGAACAACTAAAAACAATAACTTTACTTACTATTGTTTCTTAAATACTCCATTAACAACTTTATTCTCAGCAGACAAAGATTTGATCGTTCATGTAAAGTCGCTACCTCAAAGTACTTTATTTTTCTTAATGTATTTAGAGTATTACTTTGTATTACCTAATCACTAATTTATTAGTAGCCTTCACATTAAAACTTTTTGTATTGAATAGTTTGAGAATAGACTTTTATTTTTGGTCATAGATTAGCTATAATAGAGGCTATTATGTACCTTATGATTGAGATCTATTTTCCATTACAGAATTGGAATCTGAAAAGAGAATTATGGAAGCATCCAAGAAAATATATCGTACCAGGTATAATTTTCTTTATTGGTTGGATAACAATGTACTTAATGGTTTGAGAAATACGTCTGATCCATATATTCTACTGTTGAACAACACAAGATTGTTTTTACATTTTTCAGGTTAGAGGGAACCAATGACATTAAACGTTTTTGCCTCTCTAATTCACTATAGACGTATTAAATCAACAAGAATTTTTGGCCTTTTTATAAATGAAAAGGTACCTTAAAAAAAAAAAAAGCTTCAGGGTCAATTAACTCTGGAAGCTTTAAGAAACCGTTATAGGGCTTATTGTTCATGTATTCGAAAATAGTTGGCTCTATAATTTCTGTAGTGGGTAAACCACCATAGGAATTATGGAGCCGATTTTGTTGTAGAAAAAGCCCATAAGACCTATAATGAAAAAGTGACCAAACCCTCATTAGAAAGAATCTTATGGAACAATTAAATTTTATCACAAACATACTGGAATTAAAGACAACAACATCATAATCTTGGATTATCTGGATGCTGGAACACATAAAGAAATCATCGCTAAGCTAGATTATCCTGCTCCTAAGTGTCTTGATTGTCAAGGACAAATGGCTAAATATGACTTCCAAAAAGAATCTAAAATTCCCTATCTAGAGTGTGCGGGCTACAAAACTCTTATTCGATTGAGAAAACGCCGTTTTCGCTGTAAAGTATGCGGAAAATGGCTGTCGCAGAGACTTCCTTAGTCAAAAGAACCACCAAATTTCAACGATCGTCAACCAGAAAATCACTCAAAAATTAATTGAGAAAGTCCCTATGACTGCTATTGCCGAAGTTTATCAATCTCTACTTCGACAGTCATCCGTAAATTGAAAGAGTTCGAATTCAAATCTGATCTTAACCACCTTCCAGAACACATGAGCTGGGATGAGTACAGCTTCAAGAAAGGTAAGATGAGCTTTATTGCACAGAACTACGATACAAGAAAGATCGTAGCTATCCTAGATGGACGGACTCAAGCAACTATTCAAATCATTTCCTTCGTTATTCTAGACAGGTGAGAAGTCGTGTGAAAGTCATTACCATGGACATGTTTAGTCCCTACTACGATATTGCTAGAAAACTTTTTCCAAATGCTAAAAATCGTTCTCGACCGCTTTCACATTGTCCAGCATCTCAGTCGAGCAATGAATCGCGTACGCATACAAATTATGAATCAGTTTGATCGGAGATCGCACGAATATAAAGCATTGAAACGTTACTGGAAACTCATCCAACAGGATAGCCGTAAACTCAGTGATAAACGTTTTTATCGACCAACTTTTCGGTCACACTTGACCAATAAAGAGGTTCTAGAAAAGCTGCTTTCATACTCTCAAGAACTTAGACAGCACTATAATTTCTATCAACTCCTACTCTTTCATTTTCAAGAGAAACAAACAGACCATTTCTTTAGTCTTATTGACGAAACAATTTCTTCTGTAAATCCTATTTTTCAAACTGTTTTTAAGACCTTTTGAAAGATAAAGACAAGATCATGAATGCACTGGAACTTCCCTACTCAAACGCAAAACTAGAGGCTACCAATAACCTCATCAAAGTCATCAAGCGAAATGCTTTTGGCTTCCGGAACTTTGACAACTTTAAAACTAGAATTCTCATTGCTGAACATCAAAGGAGAGAACCAATTTGGTCCTCTCCAGGTTGTAACTTTTCATCAACCCACTACAGTTGACAAGGAGCCAAATAGTTTAATCTATTTGATAAATTCTATAGAAATGTTGGGCCATATTGTATTCCAATTTTTCTTCTTTACTCTCTCGTTATAGACCGTTTGTCGTTCTTTATCTGAAAAGTAATGCGGTGTGGGTGATACTCTGAAGTTAATCAAATCGTCTGTTCCAAAAGGAATAAATACCTCTAGTTCCTGATTGTCATTTAGTCTAGCAGCTATAGCAGTACATTTTTCGGGAAATTTTGAAACAGCATCTGTAGAGCTGATATACTTTTCAGTATTAGGACTATGTATATTCATATAAAACTGATTTTTTATTTCCCAATTGTATTCAGGATATCTTCTCTTTATTTGATTTTCTATTTCAACAGTTTGTTCATATGATATATTTTTATCAAAGAAAATGACATCGATATCTGAGAAATTGATATTTGAAGATGTATTTCCGGTACTTAAGTAGTCCCAAATATAATTGCGTATAGTTCCAGCACAAAGCCAACAGTCATTTAGTTGAAAAGAGTGGATAATCTTTAATACTGCCATTAGTTCGTAGTTCTGTTTAATTAGTTTTTTGACATCAATCATTTTAAAACCTCATTGGTATTGTACTAGTTTAAGATAGAAATATCAAAATAAGACCAGATCTCTAATGCCAAGCGACACTCTAGGTTAGATGTCGCTTTTTTTACGCTTTGATGATAAGATAGAAGTGACATAGGAAAATACCTTAGATTGGTGTTCTCTGTCTTCTTCAGATGCTGGATAGACCTTGAGTCACCACTAGAAACTGTATGAAAAACTTAGAAAGATACTCGTATGCCAACTGGTCTGTGAGTGTGTATAGCTTATGACTAAGAAAGTAGGAGTGGGCAAGGCTCACAGTAAGATTATTTTGATGGGGGAGCACTCGGTCGTTTATGGTCATCCTGCCCTTGCTCTCCCTCTTAAGGATATTGAGGTTATCTGTCAGATTCAGGCGGCTGAGATTCCTTTAACTCTTAAGGCTCAAGATCCCTTGACGACGGCGATTTTTTCAGCCCTTAACTATCTGAAAATCAAGAATCGGCCTATCAGTTATGATATTTCGTCTAGCGTCCCTGAAAAGCGTGGCATGGGGTCGTCTGCAGCGGTTGCTATTGCAGCGATTCGTGCAGTTTTTGATTATTTTGAACAGGAGCTTAGCCGAGAGACCTTGGAAATGCTGGTCCATCAGGCGGAGACCATTGCCCACAGTAAGCCCAGCGGTTTAGATGCCAAGACTTGTCTGAGTGACCGAGCTATCAGCTTTACCCGTAATATTGGCTTCAAGGAAATCGAGGTTGATCTAGGTGCCTATCTAGTTATTGCTGACACGGGCATTCATGGAAATACCCGTGAGGCTGTGGAAAAGGTTGAGGCCATTGGTTTAGATGCCTTGTCAGATCTCAACCAACTGGGCGAATTAAGCCAGAAGGCAGAACGAGCCCTCAAAGCCAAGGATCAAAAGCTTCTTGGAAAACTCATGTCTCAAGCCCATAATCCCCTTAAATCTTTAGGGGTGTCTTGTGATTTGTCGGATCTTCTAGTAGCAACTGCTCTGGAGCAAGGTGCACTGGGAGCCAAGATGTCAGGTGGAGGATTGGGTGGTTGCATTATTGCTCTAACAAGTACTAAAGACCAAGCCCGAACGATTGCTAAAAAACTTCAAGAAAAAGGAGCCGTAAACACGTGGATAGAAAGCCTGTAAGCGTCAAATCGTACGCAAATATTGCTATTGTCAAATACTGGGGTAAGGCGGATGCCAAGCGTATGATTCCTTCAACTAGTAGTATTTCACTGACTTTGGAAAATATGTATACGGAAACCAAGTTGTCCTTTCTGCCTGAGGATGCGACCAGTGATGTTATGTATATTGATGACGAGCTCCAAGGGGAAAAAGAAACAACCAAGGCCAGCAAGGTTTTAGATCTCTTCCGTACTAATTCCAACCAGCATGTCAAGATTGAAACTTGGAACAATATGCCAACAGCTGCAGGTCTATCATCAAGTTCCTCAGGACTTTCTGCCCTAGTTAAGGCAGCCAACGAGCTCTTTCAAGTCGGAAAAACGCAGTCTGAATTGGCTCAAATTGCCAAGTTTGCTTCAGGATCATCATCACGTTCTTTCTTTGGTCCATTGGCAGCTTGGGATAAGGATAGTGGTGATGTTTACCAAGTGGAAACAGACCTTAAATTGGCCATGATTATGCTGGTTTTGACAGATCAAAAGAAACCCGTATCAAGCCGGGACGGTATGAAATTGTGTACCGAAACATCTACTTCTTTCCCAGAGTGGATTAAACAGTCTGAGCAGGATTACAAGGATATGTTAGACTACCTCAAGGCTAATGATTTCCAAGCGGTCGGTGAGCTTACGGAAGCCAATGCCCTTCGTATGCACCAAACAACAAGTACGGCTAACCCACCATTTTCATATCTAACGGAAGCCTCTTATCAGGCTATGGACAAGGTTAAGGCACTCCGTGCCTCTGGTGAGCAGTGTTACTTTACTATGGATGCAGGACCAAATGTTAAGGTGCTCTGTCTGGAAGAAGACCTAGACCGCCTAGCAGACCACTTCCGTAAGGACTATGATGTCATTGTTTCACGCACCAAGGAGTTGCCAGATGCTTAAGCAGTCGGTCAGTCGAGCCAGGGTGAAAACTGGTGGAAAACTCTACATTGCTGGAGAATATTCAGTTCTAACACCTGGGCAGACAGCCCTAATCCAGTTTATCCCTATCTTCATGTCAGCAGAGGTTAAGGAAGCACCAAGCACACAGCTATCTTCTGATATGTTTGACTATAGTGTTAGCCGTGAGCCAGACGCAAATTATGCCCTCATTCAAGAGGCCTTGAATACTTTTGAAGCCTATTGTGGTGAGAAGTTACCCGCTCTGGACCTTTCCATCACTGGAAAGTTGGAACGAGATGGGGTTAAATTTGGTATCGGTTCTTCGGGTTCTGTTGTGGTATTGACCCTCAAGGCCTTGGCAGCAGCCCTTCAGAAAGACTTATCCAAAGACATTCTCTTTAAATTAGCTAGCTACACCCTTCTCAAGCAGGGAGATAATGGTTCTATGGGAGATTTAGCTTGTATCGTATACGAGGATCTGATTTCCTATCGTTCCTTTGACCGTGAAAAAATAGCAGAGCTTATAGACCAAATAACTCTATCAGAGCTTTTGAAAAAAGACTGGGGCTATCGTATCAGACCTATAGTGCCAGCTCTCAAAGCTCATTTTTTGGTGGGGTGGACCAAGCAAGCTGCTATCTCAAAAGACATGGTTAAGATGGCCAAATCTCGTATATCAAGCAAGTATCTAGGTGAAACCGAAGTGGCTGTTCAAGCTGCCATCAAGGCTCTGGAAACAGGAGATAAGACCTTGCTTAAGAGCAGCCTTCAAGCTGTCAGCGACCAGTTGAAATCACTGAGTCCAGATATTTATGTGGACAAGCTGAAAAAACTCAAAGAAGCAGAGCAAGGACTTGATGCTATTGCTAAGTCTTCTGGAGCAGGTGGTGGTGACTGTGGTATCGCCTTTGCCTTGACCAAGCCAGCCGAGATATTCTAGTTAAGCGCTGGCATCAGGAAGGCATAGAGCTTTTGTATGAGGTTTAGAGGTCAGCTTAATAGACATTATCACGCAAGAAAGTAAAGAAATAACCTATGACAAATCGTAAAGACGATCACATCCGTTATGCCCTCAAGTACCAGTCGCCCTACAATAGTTTTGACGATATGGAACTTATCCACAAGTCTCTACCAACTTATGATTTAGACCAAATTGACTTGTCCACACATTTTGCGGGACGAGATTGGGACTTTCCTTTTTATATCAATGCCATGACAGGTGGTTCCATCAAAGGTGGTGCAGTCAATCGAAAATTAGCCGAGGTCGCCAGTCGAACAGGTACTCTCATGGTGACGGGTTCCTACAGTGCTGCTCTAAAGGGAGAAGCACCAGAATCCTTTGACTATCGCCAAGAGTTTCCAGACTTAGACCTAGCGACTAA
>JBKWCO010000046.1:0-9674 GCA_046975465.1 Streptococcus sp.
AGAAATCGTCTGCAAGTTAGACTGATCTCCTTGTGCATTCTGATAATCGATTTTAATGTTCTTACCATCGACATACCCTTCCTCTTTGAGTTCTTCAATGAACCCTTTACGTGTCGCTGACAAGGAAGGATGTTCCACATATTGGAGCACACCGACGTGAACCAAATCTTTATTAGAAGCATTGGAACATGCTACCAAGAGGACAGCTGTGATAACAGCCATCATACTGACCAAGAATTTCTTCATCTTGTATACCTCTATTTTTTATTCTATCTATTTCCAATTTTCTTTTATGCTTTTTCCAAGACGATAGAGTCAAATGAAAATTAAAAATAGACCACGGTATGAAAAAAACCAGTTAGGACAGGCCCAACTGGTTTTATGCATCTTGACTAGCACAGGCTAGCTTATGTCACCGGTTAGACCTATTCATCTAATCGGCTAATCCATCACAAAATGCTTTAGCTTCATAGATACAAACTGACTGACGCTTGTATCCTGAAACACAAACGTCCTATCTAAAGAAACTAAAGTAATAAAAAGCTTTAAGATTTCCCAAATGGGTCGCTTTGTTAAGCATGTGATGCCTCCGTAGTTATGATAGTTTTAAGTTTACACTATTTAGACAATTCTGTCAAATTGGAATTTACTCTCTTTTCTCTCAATTTATCATTGTCACTGCAAAAGAAAAATCTCTTCTTGCTCCTGCAAGAAAAGATTTTTTATATTAAGCATCTTGTTCGGTTGTTAAGATAGCAAGTGTCTCAATCAAGTTATCGGCATTAACTTCAATAGTATCACCAGTTGCCTTGATTTTAACTTCGACGACACCTTCGCTGGCCTTTTTACCAACTGTCACACGAATTGGAAGTCCGATAAGGTCACTGTCAGAGAATTTAGAACCAACACGCTCATTACGATCATCTGTCAAGACATCATAGCCTTCAGCCATAAGAGCAGCTTCCAAACGTTCTGTCAAAGCATTGGCTTCCTCATCCTTAGTGTTAACTGTAATCAAGTGAACATCATATGGAGCCAATTCTTTAGGGAAGTTAATTCCCCATGCATAGCGGTATTGACCTTTTGGTGTCTTGTTAACAAAGAGACGTGCATGTTGTTCGATTACAGCTGACAAAATACGGCTAACACCGATACCGTAACATCCCATAATGATTGGAACAGCACGGCCATTTTCATCAAGAACATTAGCACCCATACTTTCAGAGTAACGTGTACCAAGTTTAAAGATATGACCAATCTCGATACCACGCGCAAACTGAAGGACACCTTGACCGTCTGGCGAAATCTCACCTTCTTTAACTTCACGAATATCCACGTATTCTGCTTTGAAGTCACGCTCTGAACCCCTGTCAAGTGGTAACCATCTTCATTAGCTCAACACCGCATTAGCCACATCTTGAACCTTACGGTCCGCAACGATACGAACATTTTCAGGAAGGTTAACTGGACCAAGAGAACCGAAGTTAGCGCCAAAGACTTGACGTGCTTCATCTTCTGTAGCTGGTTCAAGGAAATCAGCAGCAAGGTAGTTTTTCAACTTCACATCGTTAACCTGATCATTACCGACAAGAAGGGCCACCACTGGTTCATCATCTGCAATGAAAAGCAAAGTCTTGATGGTTTGTTCTTCTGGAACATTCAAGAAAGCAGCAACTTCATCAATTGACTTGCAATCTGGTGTTTCAACACGAGTCACTTCTTCTTGAGTCACAACCTTAGTCGCTGGTGTGTAGGCGTTTGTTGCCATCTCAAGGTTATGCATAGCTTGACTCTGTAGAGTAGTTGTGTCTTCACCAGATACCAACCATGATGTCAATTCTTTCTTGATTTCTTCCATGACATCTTCTGGAATCTCATCCAATGAAGCAATTGACTTGTCAAGAACTACCCAACGGTTGAGGTCTGTACGCTCAGGAGTGACCGCCATGAATTCTTGAGAATCCTTACCACCCATGGCACCACCATCACCGATGATACCCTTAAATTCAAGGCCAGCACGTGTAAAGATAGCCTCATAAGCTTTACGGTAGTCTTCATAAGTGACATCCAAATCTTCATAGTTTTGGTGGAAACTATAAGCATCCTTCATGATAAATTCGCGTGTACGAAGAAGACCGTTACGAGGACGTTTTTCATCACGGTATTTTGATTGGATTTGGTAGAGATTAAGTGGCAATTGTTTGTATGATTTAACCGCATCACGAACCAAGGCTGTAAACGTTTCTTCGTGAGTTGGACCGAGGATAAAGTCAGATTTATCGCGGTTTTTAAGTTTATAAAGGTCTTCACCGTAAGTTTCATAACGGCCTGACTCACGCCACAAATCTGCTGTCAAAAGCGCTGGCGCCAACATTTCAACCGCACCAATTTTTTCAAACTCCTCACGCATGATGGTTTTGAATTTCTCGATAGCACGATTTGCCAATGGCATATAAGCGTAAATACCAGCAGAAACCTGACGCACGTAACCCGCACGTACCATAAGGGCATGACTGATAACTTGAGCATCACTTGGCATTTCACGAAGTGTTGGAATCAACATTTTACTTTGTTTCATCATTTACATACTAAGGAGGCTAGCCCGTGGGTCAAGTTCCTTAGACTTCCTTTCGTTTCTTTGTTTCTAATTAAAAGAAAGCACGCATAATATCATTCCAAGTGACTGCAATCATAAGAACAACCATGATAGCAACACCTGCAAGTGTAATATAGCTTTCAATTTCTTGATTAAGTGGTTTACGACGAATGGCTTCAATAATATTCATAACAATTTTTCCACCGTCAAGGGCTGGAATTGGGATAAGATTGAAAATTCCCAGGTTAATTGAGAGCATCCCCATAAGGTTAAGAATGGAAATTAAGCCATTTTCTGAAGCCTGGGCAGACATCTGGAAC
This sequence comes from Streptococcus sp., assembly GCA_046975465.1. GTDB lineage: Bacteria > Bacillota > Bacilli > Lactobacillales > Streptococcaceae > Streptococcus. The sequence continues at coordinate 2,917 of JBKWCO010000046.1, forward strand.
ATAGCAACCGGTCCACCAAGTTTATTCAAACTAAAGTTGGTGATAAGCCCCTTAAGTGCTACGAGAATTTTGAAGGCCCCTTCCCAAGCCATTTGGAAACCACCAAAAATCTTATCTTTAAGACCTGTTTTTAAAGCAGGAGAAACACCCAAAAAGTAGCTACCTTGATTCTCTTGAGGTTTAACAGAGATTGTTTCTTCCTGACCGTTACTTCTCTTAACCGTCACAGAAAGGCTGTCACCTTTGGAGAATTTTTGGGTATTCTCTGTCAATGATTCCTTCAAGCTGTCCCAATCAGTAACCTTGTCCTTATTGATAGCCTCGATGGCATCACCATTTTTCAAGCCTGCCACCTGAGCAGCACCTCCATTGGCTACCTGGATACGGTTGGTCGATATATCTTGAACACCACCCTGAACAAAGGCTAAGATAATAAAGACAAGCACCCCAAGAATGAAGTTATTCATAGGACCAGCAAAGTTGGTAATTAAACGTCCCCAAATGCTTGCATTTTGATATTGGACATCCTTAGGAGCGATACGAAGTTCTGTACCATCCTCCTCAACGATAGTGGCATCATGGTCAACCTCATAGGTCTTGGTCTCATCTAGGACTAGACCTGCGATGGTTAACTTATCTTCCAAATCATAGGCAGTGACGTTCATAGGTAAAGCCGTCTGATCAATCTGGCGATCCGAAAGGTTGATACGTCTTACCTTACCATCTGATCCAATCGTTAGACTGGCAGGACTACCTGTTTTAATCTCAGTTGTATCTTCACCCCAACCAGCCATACGAACATAACCACCCAAAGGGAGGATACGGATAGTATAAACGGTACCATCCTTACCTGTATGTGCAAAAATTTTCGGTCCCATACCAATGGCAAATTCACGAACCAAAATTCCTGAGCGTTTGGCGAAAAAGAAATGACCAAACTCATGGAAGACGACAATCACACAGAAAATCAGTAAAAAGGTAATAATAGCTTTCATCTAGACACCTCCACTCTTAAAAAAGTCCTAGGAAGTGCATGATTGGGAAAACGAAAATCCAGCTATCACAACGGTCCAAAATACCACCGTGCCCAGGAATGAGATTTCCTGAGTCTTTAACGCCAGAATGACGTTTAATAGCTGATTCCACCAAATCACCAAATTGACCGAAAATACTAAAGAGAATCGTACAGATAAGCAACCAGAAGAAGTTGTGTGGGGCATAAACTCCATGGTTAATCAAACCAAAGACTAGTGCTACAATGATTGCTGATAAGATACCACCAACACTACCTTCAATGGTTTTGTTTGGTGATACTTTTGGCAATAACTTATTCTGACCAAATTGACGCCCAAAGAGGTAGGCTCCAATATCTGTCGCCCAAACAATGAAAAGCGCAAAAGAACTTTTTCCCAACTATCCAAACGTGCTGCAATGAGATTTTGGAAACCAAAACCAACATAAAAGGCAGATGCGATTGGATAAGCTGCATCATCAAAAGAATAATGGTCGCTATTAAGGACTGTCCCCGCTAGAATCAAAAATGAAATAACAGCGAAACCTGTCACACTAGCATTTGTTGGAAGACTGATAAAATACCGATCAATCGGTACAGCCAAGATTAAGGCTGCCACCATTGATAAAATACCCTCGATAGAGAAAATCTCCAAGTGCTTCATGCGAAGCATCTCAGACACTGCAACCATGGCCATAGCCCCAACCAAAAGTTGGAAAGGAAGACCACCGATAAAGAGCAATGGGAGGAAAATAGTCTGCTACACCCCCACCAATTAAACGTTCTTGCATGAGAGGTCCTTTCTAGACACCACCGAAGCGACGGTGACGTTTGTTGTAGTCAGAGATGGCTTGGCGTAGCCCTTGCTGGTCAAAGTCTGGCCAGAAAACATCTGTGAAGTAAAACTCACTATAGGCAGATTGCCAAGGCAAGAAGTTACTTAGACGAAGCTCGCCACTCGTACGGATAATCAAATCTGGATCACGGTAGAGGTAAGGCAATTTATCCGTCATCAAATGCTTAGCAATGAGATCTTCATCAATAGCTTCAGGACTGAGTTTGCCTGCTTCAACCTCTTTAGCAATCGCTTGAACTGCAGATACAATCTCCGCACGACCACCATAGTTCAGTGCAAAGTTGAGAACCAAACCGGAATTATGTTTTGTCTGCTCAACTGCCTTTTCAAGAGCATCTAAGGTTTCCTTAGGCAGACGACTGTTATCCCCAATCGTCAAAATACGAACATTGTTTTTGTCTAATTCTGGTACATACTTGTTAAAGAATTCAACTGGCAAATTCATGATGAATTTCACTTCATCTTGTGGGCGTGACCAGTTTTCAGTTGAGAAGGCATATACTGTCAATACCTTAACTCCAAGTTGTGACGCTTCGATAGTTACCTTTTGCAAGGCGTCCATCCCAGCCTTATGCCCCATCACACGTGGTTTTAGACGTTTTTTAGCCCAACGGCCATTTCCATCCATAATAATACCGATATGGTTGGGAATATTGTCTAGAACCTCTTGATGAGATTTTTTTCTAAATTTAAACATGGAATATCCTCTAAATATAGTTTACCCTTTATTTTACCACATTTTCAGGGGTTCTGAACAGCTTTTAATACCGATAAGATTAGAAAACGCAAAAAGACCAGGATTTAACCTAGTCTCAAATACACATCTTAGTTTTCATCAGCAGACTCAATTGCTGAATCTTCTTCGATAATTGTCTTTTTAGTTGTTTCTGCTGTTTCTGTAGTTGGTGCTGGTGTGATCACTTTCATGATTGAACGACTCAAATCAAAGGTCAAGAAGACACCTTCTGCATCCAAAACGATACGGTTATTCTCTTTGTCAATCTCATCAACAATGGCAATCAAACCACCGATTGTTTCAACTTCAGCACCTTTAGCAAGACCTGAAAAGCGGTCTTCTTGAGCTTTGCCTGACGACGACGGCTATAAGCGATGTAAGCAATAAATGCAATCACATAAATAGCAAGAATAGTATTATTTTCATATTTCGTGTTCCTCCAATAATTCACTTGGCTACTACTATATCAGATTAAAGCAGGACAAGCAAGGCAAATCTTTAGACAGACCACATAAAAACACTTTCCATCGTAAGGAAAGTGTTGAATGAGATTACATATCTGCTACGTTGTGATATACCTTTTGAACATCATCGTCTGCTTCAAGCGCATCAATAAGTCCTTCGAAAACTTCAAGGTCTTCACCTTCAAGAGTAACCTCAGTTTGTGGAATCATTTCAAGTTCAGTCACTTGGAACTCTTCTTGTCCGTTAGCACGGAGAGCTTCCAAAGCTTTGTGAAGATCTGTTGGCTCAGTGTAAACAGTGATAGTACCATCTTCTGCTTCTACATCTTCAACTTCTACATCTGCTTCAAGCAATTGTTCAAAGATTGCGTCTGCATCTTCACCTGCAAAAACGATAACACCTTTTTTATCAAACATGTATGAAACAGAACCTGAAGCACCCATGTTACCACCGTTTTTACCAAAGGCAGTACGTACGTTAGCAGCTGTACGGTTAACGTTTGAAGTCAAAGTATCTACGATAATCATAGAACCATTTGGTCCAAAACCTTCATAACGTCCTTCAACGAAAGTTTCATCAGTGTTACCTTTAGCCTTATCAATGGCCTTATCAATAACGTGTTTTGGCACTTGCGCTTGTTTAGCACGCTCCAAAACGAATTTCAAAGCTGAGTTTGATTCTGGATCTGGTTCACCTTGTTTAGCAGCCACATAAATTTCGACACCAAACTTAGCGTAAACCTTAGAGTTTGCACCATCTTTAGCAGTTTTCTTAGCAACGATATTAGCCCATTTACGTCCCATGGGATTCACCTCTTCTAAGAGATTTGTATCTCTGATTTGTTTTTTCTTTTTTGAAAATAGCAGAACTTGCTAAATTCACAATCCCTTACATTATAGCACTTTGACTGCCGTTAGTAAAATTGAAATAAATCCTAAGCATTTATCATATGAAACATTTACTCATTGGCCTCTCCCAAACGAATAATCTTATCAAAATATGGTTCATTTTCCTTTATAAGATGGTGGGTAACCGTGATATAAGTGATATTGGGATCGCTTAATAATAGGTGCTCAATACGAGTAGCATTATCATGGTCAAGATTTGCGGTAGCTTCATCAAAAATAACAACTGAACTTCCTTTTAAGAATGCTCTTATAAGACCTATTCTTTGTTTTTGTCCCTCGAAAAGCTTCCATCATTTACTTGCTCATCTATACGACTTAGGAAAGATAAAAGATTAACTCTTTCAAGAGCTTTCTTGATGTGCGTATCAGTAATAGCTTCATTCCAAAGGGTTAGATTATTCCTCAAGGTATCATTATAGATATGAGTTTGACTCCCAACATAGGCACATTCAGACACGATTGAGTTCTCATCAATCTCTTTTGACTCCAATTTTCCAAACAAGATTTTTCCCTCGTAATCTTTAAGATTGCCTAGGAATATATTAAGCAGGGTTGACTTCCCACTACCTGAGCATCCAGTAATAGCATACTTGCCTCCTTTTTTAAAGGTTTGAGTGAATCCCTCAAAAATAGCCTTCTCTCCAAAATGATAACTTACATTCTCAAAATTAATATCCTGAAAAATAGGTAGATCAAACTTTGAGGCCGTAGATAATCTTCAATTTTCTTAAGATAGGATCGACAGACTTAATGGTCACTTGCAGCTGATTAATAGTGGATAGAGAGTTAAAAATATTACCTGATATCTGTCCTACCGAGGCAATGGTTCCAACAGTAATATTTCCAAAAATAATTAACAAACCAGTTAGAAGAAGTATCAACATCTGGGCGATAACTGAAAATAAAGCCATCAGCGTCTCAGTGCTAGTCTTTCTTTTTGTAAAAATAATTTTTTGTACAATATATTTCTCAACAATGGACCTCACTTGTCTAAGAAATATCTGTTTACGACTAGCGTAATAAACATCTGCATATCCATATAACTGGTCACTTATTCCTGAGACAAGTTCCTCATTCGCTTTGGAAAATCTCTCCATTGCTTTCTGCATTTTAGTGGCAAATGGTTTAGGAAGATAAGTCAGGCACAAAGTTAATAAAATGACTAACAGAACAATCCTTACATCATAACTTAATAAGGCGATAATCGAGAATAAGGTAGTAAAAACTGTTGGCAAAGGATATAAATACTTGTAAAGCCGTTCGATTCAATCAATTGAATATCATTATTTAATACTGAGAGATGTTCTCCAATATCAATCTCTGAATTCACTAAAAATGATGAGTAATTTTACTAAGATAAGATTGCCAATCACCGAGACATCTTCTGAATTAATTTCGCCTGATGAACTGTGATAATATAATTCAAAACTAAATAAATAACGTAAAGTCCTACCTCAGACTAATAAGGCCAGATTGGATTTGCTTTGATACCAGCTGATTAGTCATTAAAGCTAAAGTAACCGTAACACTCACAAAAATAGCGTAATTCGCGCTAACAGTAAGATATGAACTAAATTGTCATACTTGTATTTAAGAATATAGGTTCTCATAGATTTCCTCACAATCTAAATCACCTTGGTATATAATCAGTTGGATAAATTGAAGACATTGGAATACCATATATCCATTGAAAATTAAAAACCATAGTGATGTCGTACTATGGTCTTAGTTTATTCTATTTTTTAACTCACTCTATAAAATTGTCATATAGTAGAATTTAGCAACTCTTGATACTCTAATTCCTTAGCAAGCAATAACTTTTCCGCACCTAAAGTCCTAAGAGTTTCTAAACACCCCTCAATTAGATTTCTCCCTTCAGCAACTTCGCCCGACTTTATCAAGTAAGACCCCATCACAAATATCAACTCATGTCTTTCATATAATAAGACCTCAGGAATTCCACTATCATTGACTAAATCTAAATAGTATTTCGCTAAATCTAATTCATCACGTCGTAAAAATTCATAAGCTGCATTAATAAGAAGACTAATTCGGATTCTTTGATTTGAGTCGCTATTTCCAAAAAGTCTAGTTCTATACACAATCTCCTTGGTCAAAACATTAAGTGTCTGGGTGGAAATAAACGACATACTATTTCCTAGTATGATCAACTCTCTTTTTCCCCATTGTTCAATACTAAAAAGATAGTCTGTTAATTCCCTTACCTTATTTTCATCAACCTCTTTATTTGAAACACTTGCCAAAAAAGATTCTAGCATAATACTGTTATAGAGAAATGATTTGTCTTGTGTGAGCTCAAATTTATGACGCTCTTCTCCAGCGTACTTCTGTAACGATAAACTATCGTTTTGATAATAAGCCTTACTAGCACTTTCTAATAACTTTTCAGTATGAGTTGGATTATCTTGAGATAAAATACCATAGAACTCTTCAATACTGACATCCAATTTATCTAACAAAAGAAAAAATCTAGATAATGAGATATCAGATTCTCCACGTTCAAATTTTGATAGAAAAGATACTGATAAATAATCACTAGCAAGTTCTTTCAATGTCAAATTCTTTGATAAACGAATTTTTTTCAACAAAGCACCCATTTCCACAGGTCCAATCATGATTCATCCTCCTATACTTGAACTAATTATAGCAACAATCATTTCTAAATTAAAGAGCCACAAAACCCCAACTAGCCAGTCCAAAATATTTAAAATAAAAATTCGTAAATTAACATACAAGAAATCATTCATGGAAGGTTTAGCC
>JBKWCO010000047.1:0-9358 GCA_046975465.1 Streptococcus sp.
TTCAAACGATTGATATTCCTAGCACGACCTTGACTGCTGACCTAACCAACTTAGACTATTACAAGCCTTATACTCTTACAACAACCATGACCTTTGATCGTGGCAATGGTGAGGAGAGTCAGGTTTTGGCAGACCAAACTATCCAACTGGATCTCAAGAAGGTTGAGCTTAAAGATTTTGCACGTACAGATTTGATCAAGTATGACAATCAAACAGAAGTGGATGAGACTCGTCTGACAGCTGTGCCTCAAGATCTCACGAATTACTACTTGAAACTGACTTCTGCGGATCAAAAGACGACTTACTTGGCAGTGAAAGCCATCGAAGAAACAACAGTTGATGGCAAGGCGGTTTATAAGGTAACCAGAAACAATTGGTTCAGTGGGCCCAAAATCATTGCTCAAACCTATATTAATTGAAACTAAACTAGCCAAGCCAATGTCTACACGTTTTGCTGGTTGTCAATGCCATTCAAGCAAATCATCGGTGAATTTAGACAGCCAAGCATGGTGCTCGTATCGTTCCAAACGGAAATCATACATACGAAGAATTTACTGGTAATTGCTCAGTGATGGCAAACGCTTTGCCATCTATGACTTGAGCATCATTGTTTAATGTTATCAATGGCGGAACGATCAAAAACATCAACTTTGAAAATGTAGACATCAATCGCTCTGGTCAAAATCAAATCGCGACGGTTGGATTTAACCTTAAAAATAAAGGTCTGATTGAAGATGTTAAGGTGACTGGTTCGGTTACTGGTAACAATGACGTGGCTGGTATCGTCAATAAGATTGATGAAGATGGTAAGATTGAGAATGTCGCCTTTCTCGGTAAGATCAACTCTGTTGGTAATAACTCGACAGTTGGTGGGATTGCTGGTTCAAACTACATGGGATTCGTCAACAGAGCCTATGTCGATGCGACCATTACAGCTCAAAATGCCAACGCAAGTATGCTGGTGCCATTTGTCACTTACATGCTTAATAGCTGGAAGTCAGGAACCAAGGCTAGAGTAACAACTCATAGCTAAAGGTGCTTGATGTTAAAACACAAGATATGTTGGTGGTATTGTTGCCAAGACTTGGCTACGGAGCTGTTCAAGACAACGTGACCTATGCCGTTATCAAAGGTCAAGAAATCTTTGCTTCTAATGATGGATGACGAAGATGGTGGACCTCATATCAAGACCTCTTTGGCGTTATCGGCTATAGCTCTGCCGAAGATGGCACTGGTAAATACCAAGAGTCCGAAAACTCAAACATTTGACTAAGGAAGAAGCTGATAAGCGTGTTGAAGGTGATTACAGCTGATACATTTGTTAGTGAGCCTTACGATTTGAATACCCTTAACAATGTTTCTAGTCCATCAGACTTCGCCAATATTCAAGATTATAACCTGAATATATAGGCTTACAAGAATATCGAGAAACTTCAACCCTTCTATAACAAAGATTATATTGTCTATCAAGCAAACAAACTGGCTAAAGACCATAACCTGAATACCAGATGTGCTCAGTGACACCAATGAAAGACAGTAATTTTGCCAATTTAAGTGAGCTAACAAGATTATTGTTCACTACGCTGATGGTACCAAAGACTACTTCAAGCTTTCAGAGAGTTCAGAAGGGTTGAGCAATGTTAAGGAATATACTGTCACTGATTTGGGTATCAAGTATACTCCGAACATCGTTCAAAAAGACCACTCAAGCCTTATCAATGGAATCGTTGATATCTTGAAACCGATTGAGTTGCAGTCTGACCCAATTTACCAAAAAATTGGTCGTACAGGTCCAAATAAGGTCAATGCTATCAAGAACCTCTTCTTGGAAGAAAGTTTTGAGGCTGTTAAAACTAATTTGATCAACCTTGTGACTAAGCTGGTTGAAATGAGGACCATCAACTCAAATCCAATCACCTGCTCAACAAATGATTCTTGACAAGGTTGAGAAGAATAAAGCAGCCCTCTTGCTAGGCTTGATCTACTTGAATCGTTATTACGGTGTGAAGTTTGATGATCTTAACATCAAAGAAATCATGCTCTTCAAACCAGATTTCTATGGTAAAAATGTGGATGTCCTTGACCGTTTAATTGAGATTGGCTCTAAGGAAAATAATATCAGTGGTTCAAGAACATACGATGCTTTTGGTGAAGTTCTCGCCAAAAGTACCCTTTCTAGTGATCTGACCGACTTCCTTAATTACAACCGAAAACTCTTTACCACTATCGACAATATGAATGATTGGTTCATCGATGCTGCTAAGGATAAGGTCTACGTTGTTGAGAAGGCATCTCAAAATGAAGGTGTCGGTGAGCACAAGTATCGTGTTTATGATAACCTTAGTCGTGGTCTCCACCGCAAGATGATTTTGCCATTGTTGAACCTTGATAAGACAGAGATGTTCTTGATTTCTACCTATGACACCATGTCTTATGGTACGGCTAACAAGTACAATACAACCTTAGAGAAGTTAAAACCTGAGATTGATCTAGCCGCTCAACGTCAAATCAACTATCTTGATTTCTGGCAAAGATTGGCTGCGGATAATGTCAAAATCAAATTGTTCAAAGACATTGTCAATCCAGTCTGGGAAGGTTTCTATGTCTGGGGTCATGGTTGGCCAGGTTGGCCAGAGCGTTACGGCCAATTCAAGAACAGTACGGAAGTCTATGCGCCAATCCGTGAAATCTATGGACCAGTCGGTGAGTACTACGGTGATAACGGAGCTATGGCTGGTGCCTATGCTGCCATCTACGACAATCCATATGATAATCGTGCCAAGGTTACCTTCGTCATGTCTAACATGATTAGTGAGTACGGTGCATCAGCCTTCACTCATGAAACAACCCATATCAATGACCGTATTGCCTACTTTGGAGGTTTTGGTCGTCGTGAAGGAACAAATGTCGAAGCCTATGCACAAGGTATGCTACAGTCACCAGCTACTCAGGGTCACCAAGGTGAATACGGTGCCCTAGGCCTTAACATGACCTTTGAAAGAGCCAACGATGGTAACCAGTGGTACAACACCAATCCAAACAAGTTGAACTCTCGTGAGGCCATCGACCGTTACATGAAGGGCTACAACGATACCCTTATGCTTCTAGATTCACTTGAAGGAGAAGCAGTCCTTGGTCAAGGCAAGCAAGAGCTCAATAACGCATGGTTCAAGAAGGTAGATAAACAGCTACGAGGCAATAGTAAAAACCAATACGACAAGGTGCGTGCTCTAAGTGATAGCGAAAAGGCTATTAGTTTGACCACTATTGATGACCTTGTGGATAATAACTTCATGACCAATCGTGGACTTAAATGGTGTTTATAAACCTGAGGATTTCTGCCTATGTCAATGTGCCTATGATGTCTGCCATTTATGTGGTAATACCAGAGGGCTCTCCATGCTATGTCCTTCAAGCATAATACTTTCAGACTCCGGGTTACTACGGCTAAGAAAAAGGCTTCTAGGTTATGCGACTAACAAGTATAAACAAGAAGCCACATGGTACACCTTTGGCGATGACTTTATCATTAGCAAGATTTCTGATGGTCAGTTCAACTCCCTAGAAGACTTCAAGAAAGCTTACTTCAAAGAAGTCAAAGAAAAAGCGTCACATGGTTTGACGACAGTTACGATTGATGGCGCATCAGTAAGCTCTTACGATGATTTGTTAGCCTTGTTTAAAGCGGCAGTCGCCAAAGACGCTGCAAGTCTTAAAACAGATAATAATGGCAATAAATCTGTGTCAACAAGCCATACGACAAAACTCAAAGAAGCTGTCTATAAGAAACTCCTACAAGAGACAGATAGTTTCACAAGTTCTATTTTCGTAATTATCCCTTGAAAGATCCAAGGGATTTTGAGTCTTGTCAAAATCTTAGCGAGAGGAAGCCTATCACAGATTGGCAATGGAAAGTATAAGGCTAGGCTGTCAATGACCTTCTTATCTTTTAATCTCTATCATAAAAAGGACATAGATAGTGTTGAGACGGATTTTTAATAAATACGGTCTGCTTATGAAAGTCTTTTGAAAATTATAAAACTGACAAAGTGGTTCATTTTAAAAGTTTGAAGAACGCTTTGATGTAAGGATTTAGATAAGGGCTAAAATTAATATTTCTAATAAAAGTTAAACTTTTACACAATTATTAGTATATATTTGACAATTTAATAATTATAGTATAAAATGGAAATCGTATATAAAGTAATTTGGATATTGAGGAAATTTATTATTATGAGAGATATGTTTAATAAACGCCAACGTTTTTCATTAAGAAAATACAGCTTTGGTGTAGCCTCTGTCCTTTTGGGAGTTTCAATCTTCTCAAATGCACAGGGTGCCCAAGCTGACGAAACGGTAGCACCAACTACCGCAGGTATGGAAACAACTGCTGAGCCAGATGTCGTCGTGGAGCAATCAACACCAACAACAGCATCAGTAGCTCCAGCAACAACAGAAAACACACCAAGTTCAATCTCTACTGTGGCCTTGGCTAGTGAACAACCCCAATCAGTAGCTCAAAACAGCCAAGCAACTTCAACAACTAGTCAAACAGCAGCTAGTTCAGAAGTAGCTGCTCAGGCTGCATCGCAAGCGAGCTCTGAATCTGCAGCAGCGGCTGCTTCATCTGTAGTTACTAGTGCACAAGCTCTTAGCTCAACAGCAGTAGCCGAAGCTCCTGTTGCTGGTCAAGTATCAGCACAAACAAGTGCAGCCGCTTCAGTTGCGACTGCAGCAACAGAAGCTACTAGCACAGAATCAAAGGCTGTTAATAGCGCTCTTAAGGTAGCCACAAGTGAGTTGGCTGTGACAAGCAGCGAATTAAACGCAGCTGAAGCTAGTCTTAACTCTGAAAACCTTATCAATGCTATGGGACTTGCGGTCGCAAACCGTGACCTTCGTCCAGTTGATGCACTCACTGTTTTGACCAATGCTGGAGCAGGCTCAACCAACCCTGACTTGACCAACCTTGGCTATAAGTTGAACTATTTGCCAGAACGTCAACAGTACTTTGTTAACATTGACTACATCAACCACCTTAAAGTCGGTCGTGATAACGATGGTGTCATGAGAGCTTATGACTACATTGACGATGCGACTGGTAGATATGTGGTTGTCGTAAACTATGCCAACCTTGGTATTATCGACTATGTGGATGAAGCTGGAAATAAGATTCCAAACTCTTCAACCTACCGTATTAACAACTCTACTGAAACAATCACAGCAAATGGTAAAACTTACAATAAAATCTATGATGCCGGTATAACAGAACTTCCACCAGTGCCAGCAGGTTACCGTATCAAGTACGCATCTGCTGATAAGTCTAGAGCTAATGCTTATGTGGATGTTTTGAAAGTAGAACGTCAATATGATTATGTTAACGGTATTGCAACGATTCGCTCAAATCGTTCTTGGGCTTACAATCAAAGCCGTGTCGTTGACCTCGTTCAATTTGCCAATGGCGCTCAAGGTTTAGATGCTTCTATTGATGCTAATGGTGGCGGTCAATATTTGGCACCAGGTTACCGTTACCACATCATCGTTGAAAAAGACACTAAGGATGTGACTAAGGCAACAAGTCAAACAGTGACTTACACTGGTGCTGATACGAAGACACCAGCTGCTAACACTCAAAATGACTTTAGCTTCAACGGTAAAGAAGATCCTACAACTAATACGACAACTTGGACTGAAACGACTCACACTTATGGAACAGTCAAAACTCCAGTTGTTACTGGTTACTATGCCGATAAAGCTGTAGCAGGTGGTAAGACAGTTACTCCAGATGCACCAAATGCAACAGACACAGTGACATACAAAGCCTTTGGTAAATTTATCGCTGTGGATGAAAATGGAAATCCAATTCCAGGTGTATCAACAACTGCCTACACAAACGATCCTAATGATGCGACTAAGATGATTGCTATCGACAAGACGCTTCCAAGCATTCCTGGCTACACTGTTAAGGTTGTACCTGCCACACCAGGTGACTTGTCTAGCGATACTAAGGTTGTTTACGTTAAGAACGATCAAAAAGCAAGTGTTACTTACCGTGATGAAACAAGTGGTTCAATCCTTGAAACGGTTGCTTTGGCTGGTAAGTCTGGTGAAGCGGTTAACTATTCAACAGCTGAACGTATCAAACATTATCAAGACCTTGGCTATGTCCTTGTAACAGATGGTTATCCAGCTGGTGCAACATTCGACTTGGATAGCACAGTTGACCAAGCTTGGACAGTAAGCTTCAAACGTGTTGCACTTGACTTTAATCCAGATGATGCTCACGAACCAGGTACGCCAATCTATCCTAACCAACCAAACGGTCCAAAATGGCCAGCTAAGGATGCTTACCTTAAAGATGTTACTTACACTGTTCACTATGCAAGCAAGAACAGCAATGCTAAATTGCCAGCAGACAGTGTTCAAAAGGCACAATGGAAACGTTCATTGACCCTTGATTCTGTAACAGGTGACATTCTTACTGCAGGTGAATGGAAGGCTGATAAGACTAAGTTCGACCTCGTCATCACACCATTGGTTAACGGTTATTTCGCCGATAAAGGCCGTGTGGCTTCTCAAGATGTTACTATGGACAGCAAGGTTGAAACGGTTACTTACACTAAATTTGGTAAGATCATTCCTGTTGACGAAAAGGTAATCCAATCCCAGGTGCTGAAGGAATCACTTACACAAATGATCCTAACGATCCAACTAAGGCTGCCATGACACTTGTTCCTGAAGTGAAAGGTTACAAGGCCGAGAAGACTGCTGTGACACCAAGCAACCCTGGTGATGATACAAAGGTTATTTATAAGTTAACTAACGCAGAACCTGCTAAACCAACAACTAACAAAGACCTTGGTACTATCGTTGTCATCTACCGTGATGAATATGGCAACCAAATCAAGATGCCACTCGTTATCACTAACTCTGTTGGTTCTGAAGTTAACGTTCACGGTGACCGTTATATCTACCGTAATGGTGTGAAATACGAATTGATTCGTCAAGAAGGTAAATCTACAGACAAGATGACAAAAGGTCAAACAGTCGTGACCTATATCTATCGTAAGGTCGAAGATGGCTCAACACCTTCAAATGGTAATAATGGTCAATCTGGAAATGGTGGAAATTCAACTTCTAAAGCTGTAAAAGCGGCCTCAAACGGATCTAAAGGATCTAAAGGATCTGGATCAGCAGCCGATGGCGCTTCAGATGGTAAAGGTTCAGATAAGAAGAAATCTGGAAACAAAGATGGTAAGAAGGCAGATGGTTCTGATAAAGCTAAAGAAGGCGACGAACAATTGCCAGTAACAGGTGAGTCAGATAACAACCTCGCAGCAATGGGTGTTGTTGTTATGGGACTTATGTCAGGACTTGCGGCTATGAATCGTCGTAAAAACCAAGACTAAGATTCCACACCTTATCTCTCATAAATTCCAAAAATAAAATCTCTCTCGAGTGAATTGCTCGGGAGAGATTTTTTTGGGTCTTTGTAGACAAAACTTAGGAAAGCTCCAAATGTTTGTGAATCTTTTAAGCAGTATTTAGCGTGATAAGGTACAATAGAGTAAGACAAAACGAATGAGGAGACTGTCATGAAGTTTTTACATACGTCAGATTGGCATGTGGGGCGAACCCTCAATGGCTGGTCTTTGCTGGAGGAGCAGGAGTGGGCTTTTCAACAGATTGTGGATTTGGCTATTAGCGAAAAAGTGGATGGGGTTATCATTGCGGAGACCTCTATGACCGTGCGGTACCGCCTGTGGATGCCATTAAGCTTTTAATAAGACCTTGGCACGTTTGGTCTTGGAGGAGCAGATTCCTGTTTATGCTATCAGTGGCAATCACGATGGGGCTGAACGTTTGCATTTTGGGCGAGACTTTTTCAACCTCAGGGCCTTCATTTGAGCACACGTCTGGAGGAGGCTTTCGTGCCCATCGAGTTTGAGGACTGCCAGATTTTCCTCCTTCCCTTTATTGATCCTATTGATGCCCGTATTTACTATAAGGACGATAAGGATAAGGAGGTTCAGGGGATTGGTGATGCCTTGGCCTACATTCTCCAGGATATGGAAAAAGCCTTTGATCCTGACAAGGCCCATATTTTGGTGACGCATTTGCGGTTTCTAAGAAGAATGATAGTGATGGTCAAAGTCTACGGGAATTGATGTTGTCTGAAACTAGCAATACGGTAGGTGGCCTTTCTAATGTGACCAGTGACCTTTTCAAGGCTTTCGATTATGTGGCCTTGGGGCATATCCATACCCGATTTGCCAGTCCGAGCCAGCGCGTGCACTATTCAGGCAGTCCGGTCGCCTTTAATGTCAAAGAAGCCAAACGCAAGGAAGAAAAGGGTGTTTATATTCTTGAATTAGATGCGTCTGGTAACTTGTCTCAGACCTTCCATCCTCTGGAGGTCAGACGGCCAATTGTGGCCTTGCAGGCGCCTTTTGAAACCTTGATGGCACCCGAATTTTATAAGGAGCAGCCTTGTCAAAAGGCTTGGTTTGCCTTTGATATTCAACTGTCCAGTCGTAAGGAATTAGAGGGAGTCAATGTGCGTGCCCGTCTAGAAGAAATTTATGGGACAGATATTGTGGAAATCACCTTCAGTCGTCTTGGTGATGTCAGGGAAGAAAAGCTTGACCGTTGATCAGCACTTAAAAGATTTGGAAATGCAGTCGCCGCAGGAAATTGTCTCTGATTTTTACCAGACAGTGACTGGGGGCGATGCCTTGTCTGAGAGACAGACTGCCCTTGTGGAAAGTATTTTTGAGGAGATTGGAGGGAGCCGACAATGAGACCAGTTCAGTTAGAATTGACCAATTTTGGACCTTATCGTAAGGAAGTCATCAATTTCACCCAGTTTGACCATGCTCCCCTCTTTTTGATTGGTGGGGACACGGGGGCTGGTAAGAGTACCCTCTTTGATGCCATGACGGTTGCCTTGTTTGCCACAACCAGTGGTGATCGTAATGTTGAAGAGATGAGGTCAACCTTCGCTGGTCCAGAGGATGACTTGACCAAGGTAACCTTTTATTTCCAACAAGGCAAGCATCTTTATCGCATTGAGCGAGTGCTCCAGCAGGAGAGAGCCAAGCGAGGTGGGGGCACGACCATGCAAAAGGCAACGGCTTCTTTAGTCATTGTGGATAAGATTGGTGGTCAGGAAATTGAAAAGCTTGGGGATAAGATCAAGGAAGTGAGTGACCAGATTGAGCAGATTTTGGGGCTCAATGCTGAGCAGTTCAAACAGATTATTCTCCTTCCACAAAATGATTTCAGCCGTTTCTTGAAAGAAGATTCTAAGACCAAGACTCAAATTTTAAAGAAAATCTTTGGAACGGGTATTTTTGAC
>JBKWCO010000048.1:0-9286 GCA_046975465.1 Streptococcus sp.
AATGCTAGTCTCGATGATTTGAAGGAGAAAGTGAAGAGCGCAATAAATGATTTAACGAGCTCCTCATAGCTAGCCATTGTGATATAATGGATAGTGAATTTTAGAAAGAAGATGATTATTTGCGCCAAAAAGAACTTAAAAGTACTGATTGGCAACGTAACCTTAAAATTGCATGGATAGGAACCTTTTTTACTGGAGCTAGTTTCTCCATTGTTATGCCTTTCATGGCCCTCTACATTGAGGAACTAGGTGTTAAAGGAGACATGGTCGAATGGTATACTGGCTTGTCTGTTGCCATCTCTGCCTTAGCCTCTGCCTTGGTTTCTCCTGTTTGGGGACGCCTGGCTGACCGTTATGGTCGAAAGCCCATGATGATTAGAGCCAGCATGGTGATGACTTTTACAATGGGAGGTCTTGCCTTAGTCCCAAATGTTTTCTGGCTGCTTTTCTTAAGAACGCTGAATGGTTTGTTTGCGGGGTATGTCCCAAATGCCACAGCATTAATTGCTAGTCAGGTTCCTCAGAACCGTTCTGGCTATGCCCTGGGGACCTTATCTACGGGCCTAACGGCAGGTGTTCTGATTGGCCCTTTGTTAGGTGGTACCCTGTCTGAGGCGTTTGGTATGAGAGGGACCTTTTTATTGGTGGGCCTCATTCTATTTATCTGTTGCCTCTTAACTGTCTTTGGTTTGCGAGAGGATTTTCAACCTATCGAAAAGGGAGAGATGATGACCCTTTCTCAGGTTTTTGCGAAAATTCCCAGCAAATCTATCTTAATTGGCCTTTTTGTGACCAGTATGATTATCCAGATTTCTGCCCAATCGATTGCGCCTATGTTGGCACTTTATATTCGTTATTTAGGTCAGAGGGACAATATCCTGTTTTACTCAGGGCTAATTGTGTCCGCTATGGGCTTTTCAAGCCTTTAAGCACTCCTTTTTAGGGCGACTTGGTGATCGCATTGGGAATCATCGCTTGCTTTTAATGGGGCTATTTTATAGCTTCCTCTTGTATTTCCTTTGTGGTTTTGCCGGTTCAGCCTTGCAATTGGGTATCTTACGTTTTGCCTATGGCTTTGGTGTGGGTGCCCTTATGCCTAGTGTCAATTCTTTATTGACCAAGATGACACCCAAGGAAGGAATCTCAAGAATATTTAGCTTTAATCAAAGCTTTTCATACATTGGACAAGTTTTAGGTCCTTTTGTTGGTTCAGCAGTTGCGACTGGACTAGGTTATCGCTGGGTCTTCTTTGTGACCGCAATGATTGTCTTTGGAAATTTTGTCTGGTCCTTAATCATCTTTAGAAAATCGCTAGGAGTCAAGAATATAGGTGAGAGTTAAAATCAATTTAAAGTGTAGTGAATGTGGGAGCATCAACTATCTCACAAGTAAAAATAAACAGAATCATCCTGAGAAAATTCAGGTACCCAAATTCTGCCCTAAGGATAGAAAAGTAACCTTACATGTTGAATCTTAAAGGGTTCTATGGTAGAATAAAAAGGACTTTTTCGGAGGAATAACTATGTACGACTTATTATTAACGCTGCTCTTGGTGATGTCAGCTATTATTGTGATTGCGGTATTCATGCAGCCACAAAAAAATCCAAGTAGCAATGTCTTTGATGGTGGTGGGTCAGAAGCACTATTTGAACGTAGTAAACCACGTGGTTTTGAAGCCTTTATGCAACGCTTTACAGGAATCATGGTTTTTCTATGGATTGTAGATGCAATCGTCCTTTCCATTCTCTCAAGTAAGTAATGAGCTGACTGAGGTTGGCTCATTTTTTGCGTTATAGTCAATAAATAAAAGAAAAGGAAATCATGAAAGAAACTATTATAAATTATTTGAAGGAGCATGGGAAATCCAGTGTAAACGACATTGCCCAGGCTCTTAATCATGCTGGGGGAGAAAAGTTCCCTCAGCTCATCAAGGCCATATCAGCCATGGAAAGTAAGGGGCAGTTGCGTTTTAACCGAGATGGCTCTGTATCCTTGCGTCCTAAGAAAGAAAATCCTAATCAGGTGACTGTTGAAGGTGTCTTCCGTGCCAATAAGAACGGTTTTGGTTTCTTGCATGTCGATGACAGTGAAGATGATATGTTCATTGGTCGTAATGATGTTGGCCATGCCATTGACGGTGACACTGTTGCTGTAGTCATTAAAAGCCAGCAGACCGTTTGCGTGGGACAGCAGCCGAAGCACGTGTTGTTGAAATTGTAGAACGTTCGCTTAAGACTGTTGTAGGGAAATTTATCCTTAGCGACGAGAAAGAACCCTATGCGGGTTACATTAAGTCTAAAAACCAAAAAATTCAGCAGCCAATTTATATCAAGAAAGAACCAGTTGCCCTAGATGGTACTGAAATTATCAAGGTTGATATTGAAAAATACCCTAACCGTCACTATGATTATTTCGTAGGAAGTGTTCGTGACATTATTGGTCATCAGGGGGATGCTGGTATTGATGTCTTGGAAGTCTTGGAATCAATGGATATTGTTTCAGAATTCCCAGAGGATGTCATGGCGGAAGCAGAAGCTGTCCCAGATGCGCCAAGTCAGGAAGACCTCGTTGGTCGTGTTGACCTTCGTCAAGAGGTAACCTTTACTATTGACGGAGCCGATGCTAAGGACTTGGACGATGCGGTCCATATCAAGCGTTTGCCAAATGGTAACTTTGAGCTTGGTGTTCATATTGCCGACGTGTCCTACTATGTCACAGAAGGTTCTGCTCTTAACCGTGAGGCCGTAGCACGTGGGACCTCTGTTTATGTAACAGACCGCGTGGTTCCAATGTTGCCTGAGCGTCTTTCAAATGGTATCTGCTCACTTAATCCCAATGTTGATCGCTTGACGCAGTCAGCCATTATGGAGATTACTCCAAAAGGTAGAGTGGTTAATCATAAGATTTGTCAATCTGTGATTAATACAACCTTCCGTATGACCTACAGTGATGTCAATGAGATGTTGGCTGGAAATCCAGAAAAGATTGAGCAGTTTAAGCCAATCATGGATTCTGTATCGGCTATGGCAGAATTGCATAAGATTTTAGAAGACATGCGTGAGCGTCGTGGTGCCCTTAACTTTGATACATCTGAAGCTCGTATCTTGGTCAATGAGAAGGAGATGCCAGTGGATATCGTGGTGCGTGAACGTGGAACAGCCGAGCGAATGATTGAATCCTTCATGTTGGCTGCCAATGAATGTGTGGCAGAGCACTTTGCTAAGGCTAAGTTGCCATTTATTTACCGTATCCACGAAGAGCCAAAGGCTGAGAAATTGCAACGTTTCATGGATTATGCCTCTATCTTTGGTGTTCAAATCAAAGGAACTGCCAATAAGATGGATCAGCTAGACTTGCAAGAGTTTATGGCCAAAGTTCAGGGGAAACCTGGAGCAGAGGTCATGAACATGATGCTGCTTCGTTCAATGCAACAAGCCCGCTATTCAGAACACAACCACGGACATTATGGACTTGCGGCTCAGTACTATACCCACTTTACTAGTCCAATCCGTCGTTACCCAGACCTCTTGGTTCACCGAATGATTCGTGAGTACACTAACAATATGTCTCAAGAAACACGTGAACATTTTGAAGAGGTTATTCCTGAGTTAGCGACATCATCTTCAACTCTTGAACGTCGTGCCATTGATGCCGAACGTGTCGTTGAAGCTATGAAAAAAGCGGAATACATGGAAGAGTTTGTTGGCCAAGAATTCGATGGTATTGTCGGAAGTGTGGTTAAATTTGGTATGTTTGTGGAATTGCCAAACACTATCGAAGGTTTGGTTCACATCACGACCCTTCCAGAATTTTACAATTACAATGAACGTACCATGACACTTCAGGGTGAGAAAACTGGTAAGACTTTCCGAGTTGGTCAGCCTATCCGTGTCAAATTAACACGTGCGGATAAGGAAACAGGAGACATTGACTTCCAATACCTTCCAAGCGAGTATGATGTTACTGAGAAAGTAGACCACAAGGCTCGTCAGGAACGTGAAGAAAAGGCGAAAGCCTTCCGCAATAGAGGTCCACGTCGTGATCGTCAAAATGGAGACTTCGAACGTCGTGGTAAACGTGGGGATAACCGTAACCATCAAGATGCTAATGGTCGTAAAGGCTCTTATGACGAAAAACGTAAGTCATCTAAGAAACCCGACAAGCGTAAGAATCAAAACCGTCCTCATAATGATAACAAGGGACGTGAGAGTGGCCGTCGTAAGAAGAAAGGGAACAAACCTTTCTACAAGGACGTTGCTAAAAAACGAAAATAGGATGAGAATGGAGGGACTGCTATGCCAAAAGGTGAAGGCAATGTTGTTGCTCAGAATAAAAAGGCTAGACATGACTATAGTATCGTTGATACTATTGAAGCAGGAATCGTGCTAACAGGAACGGAAATTAAGTCTGTTCGTGCGGCTCGTATCCAGTTAAAAGATGGCTATGCCCAAATCAAGAACGGTGAGGCTTGGTTAATCAATGTTCATATTGCTCCGTTTGAGCAAGGTAATATTTGGAATCAAGATCCAGACCGTACGAGAAAATTATTGCTTAAGAAGAAGCAAATCACCAAACTTCAAAATGACCTTAAGGGAACAGGTATGACCTTAGTTCCTCTGAAGGTATACCTAAAAAACGGTTTTGCCAAGGTATTGCTTGGTATTGCTAAAGGGAAACACGATTACGATAAACGTGAGTCTATCAAACGTCGTGAACAAGAACGTGATATTAAACGTATTATCAAGAGTGTTAACCGTTAAAACGCCTATCATCTAAGACTGCTATAGTCCTAGATGATTTTTTGTTTTTGGCTTTAAGACATGATATAATGGGAGTACCATACGGTCTTTAGTTAGGATAGCAGCTATACCTAACTCTGGACGTGATACTGTAAAGGAGATTAGCGATGCCAGTAGATGCTAAAACAAAATACAAGGCCAAGAAGACAAAGATTGTTTTCTTCGACATTGACGACACCCTTCGTGTCAAAAAGACAGGCTACATTCCTGAATCTATTAAGGCTGTTTTCAAAGGGCTTAAAGAAAAAGGAATTTTGACGGGGATTGCCACAGGACGTGGCTACTATGGTGTCGTTGAGGACATTCGAGACCTAGAGCCCGATTATTTTGTAACCATCAATGGAACTTATGTGATTAATCGAAAAGGGGAAGAAATTTATAACCAGCCCCTAGCTCGTGAAGTTACAGAAGCCTTTGTTGCTTGGTGCAAGGAGATTGGGATTGCTTGGGGCTTTGCCGGTAAGGATAAGCCAGTTGTCTCAGAGCGTTCAGATTTGATTGATGATGCTATGAAACCAGTCTATGGTCTTTGTGATGTGGAGCCAGACTTCCATTTGTCGAACGATGTTTACCATATGTGGACTTTTGCGGAAAATGATGGTGAGCTTGAGTTACCAGAAGAACTTGCGACACATGTTCGTTTGGTTCCTTGGCACGAACACTCATCAGATGTGGTGGCCAATGGTATCTCAAAAGCTTCTGGTGTTGGTCATGTCTTGGAACATGAAAATCTCAAACCAGAAAATGCTATGATGTTTGGTGATGGTCCAAATGATATGGAAATCTTTGACTATGTTGGTCTTAAGATTGCCATGGGTAATGCCACACCAGAACTGAAAGAAAAAGCAGATTACGTTACAGGAACAGTAGAAGAAGATGGCATTTTCCATGCCTTGGAGGAACTCGGATTGGTAGAAAAAGAACTTCATTTCCCACAACTTGACTTGGATGCAGTAGAAGGTCCAGTCGCAACAATTAAAACAAACCATGGTGATTTGGTCATCAAGCTTTTCCCTGATCATGCACCATTAACAGTTACTAACTTTGTCAATTTGGCCAAGAGTGGCTACTATGACGGTGTGATTTTCCACCGTATTATCAAGGACTTTATGATTCAAGGTGGTGACCCAACTGGTACTGGTATGGGTGGTGAATCAAGCTTCGGTGGTAGCTTCCAGGACGAGTTTTCTGAAGAACTCTACAACCTTCGTGGGGCGCTCTCTATGGCCAATGCTGGACCAGATACTAATGGTAGTCAATTCTTTATCGTTCAAACACCAGAAATCCCATATTCTAAAAAGAATTGGAGCGAGGTGGTTGGCCAGCACCAATCGCTGAAGCTTATGCTGAAAATGGGGGAACACCTCACCTTGATCATCGCACACAGTTTTTGGTCAATTGGTGGATGAAGACTCTTACAAGGTGCTTGATGAGATTGCCAATGTTGAGGTTGGGGCTCAAGATAAGCCACTTGAGGATGTTGTGATTGAAACAGTTGAGGTAGCAGACTAAGATGAAAATTGGAGACAAGCTTAGGGGTGTTATCACAGGCATCAAGCCTTACGGTGCCTTTGTTTCATTGGAAAATGGTACCACAGGCTTGATTCACATCTCAGAGATTAAGACAGGTTATATCGACAATATCTACAATACCTTAAAGGTAGACCAGGAGGTCCTAGTTCAAGTTGTTGATTTTGATGAATTTACACAAAAGGCTAGTCTTTCTTTGAGAACCCTTGAGGAAGAAAAAAATAAAATCCCTCATCGTCATCGTTTCTCTGATAGTCGTTTGAACTATGGCTTTAAACCCTTGGCAGAAGCAATGCCAGGATGGATTGAAGAAGGACTTGACTATCTGAGACAAGAGCATGAGGAAAAATAGTAAACGCTGACTCTCGATGAGTCAGCTTTTTATATGGCTTTGAATTTGAGTGCAAACGAAAAGGTCCTCAACTTAATTGAAGACCTTTCTGGATTAATTAAACATCAAAATAGAGCAATTCTTTTGGTGTGTGTGAAGACTTCAAAGCCGTCTTTGTAACATAACTACAGTCCTCGATACGAACACCAACTTTTTCAGAATGTAGATACCTGGTTCAACAGAGAAGCACATACCTTCTTCGATAATCTCAAGTCATTTCCTTCCATGATTGAAGGAAACTCACGCACATCCATTCCGATACCGTGTCCGAGGCGGGTTGAAGTATTCACTCATAACCAGCTTTTTCAATGACGCTCCGGGCAGCACGGTCTACGTCATGTGCTGTTACACCTGGTTTAATCATATCTAGGCAGCCTGTTGAGCTTAAAGTCAAGTGGTGATTTCTTTGAAATCATCGATTTAACAGCGACTGTTCGCGTCATATCTTGGCGCATAGCCATTCATCATACAGCCCAAGTCGAAGAGAAGAAGAGCATCTTTTTCAATTTTGTTGCTTCCAGGAATGCTGGTTGGCTGCATTGTTACCAGTCAAGACTATAGTTTCAAAGCCATTTCATAGCCTAAGCGTTTGATGCTAAAGTCGATTTTAGCAATGATGTCTGTTTCAGTAACGTCGAGAGAGATATTGTCGAAACCGATATTAACAGCTTTACAGCATAATCACCGGCAACAATCATTTTGAATTTCATCAGCAGACTTGATAACGCATTTTGATGAATGGTGTCAGGTTTTCAAAGCACCTTCAAGACTGCCTGTAATCCCTGAACTTAGTCACATTGAGATTGTCAACTCTGCATAAATAATAGGGCTGTCGTACTTGCTAGACTAGCTTTGATTTTGCCAAGGATCTTCAGAATCCACATAACCAAAGACTGGGAAGTCGAGTACAGCAGAGGCACGTAACCCAAGAGCAGGCACAAAGAGGGCAGGCTCACGATTTTCGTAGACGAAGAGGAACATTTGGCGTTATGGGTCATAATCAAACCAGTAAGATAATTGACAGTTACAGGATCTGAAACAATAGCTAGCCCTGCTTTATTTTCATTCAAAATGACGAATGCGATCAAGTTTAGACATAGAAAACTCCTTGTATTTCTTACACTCATTCTGTCACTTTTATAAGGAAAATGCAAGCCGTTTTTTTTGGCTTTTCATTAAACATTTACTTTCATTGAGACTTTTAGGATAGTTTTGTAAGCGATGGATAGTCTTGAACACGAATGAGATAGCCTTTTTCTGAAATGGCTTTCTTCCTCATAACTATTTGTATTACGAACCTTTCATTTTTTTGTAAAATCGTCAAAATAATTGAAAGTGTTTTCAGAATCTGATACAATTAGCGTGAAAGAGTGAGCGTAAATGAGAAAGGAAGGTTTTATGAATACTAGAAACAATCACTATTTATGACGTTGCGCGTGAGGCAGGGGTTTCGATGGCGACTGTGTCTCGTGTGGTAAATGGAAATAAAAATGTAAAAGAAAACACCCGAAAAAAAGTGCTTGAAGTCATTGATCGTTTGGATTACCGTCCAAATGCGGTTGCGCGTGGCTTGGCGAGTAAGAAAACCACTACTGTAGGAGTTGTTATTCCAAATATTGCTAATAGTTATTTTGCTACTTTAGCAAGGGGGATTGATGATATTGCTACGATGTACAAGTACAATATTGTCCTGTTCTAGTGATGAAAATGACGATCATGAAGTTACCGTGATTAACTCTCTATTTGCCAAACAAGTAGATGGTATCATCTTCATGGGTTACCACTTGACGGAAAAAATTCGTGCAGAATTTTCTCGTACCCGTACTCCGATTGTCCTAGCAGGAACAGTGGACCTCGAACACCAATTACCGAGCGTTAACATCGACTATAAAGCTGCCGTTGAGGATTCTATTACACAGCTTGCTAAAAATAATGAAAAGGTTGCCTTTGTATCAGGACCACTAATTGATGATATTAATGGCAAGCTCCGTCTAGCTGGTTATAAGGCTGGACTTGAAAAGAATAATTTGCGTTACAATGAAGGTCTTGTCTTTGAAGCCAAATATAGCTATAAAGATGGCTTTGATTTAGCACAACGTGTTTTGAACTCTGGTGCCACTGCTGCCTATGTTGGAGAAGATGAATTGGCTGCAGGTCTCTTGAATGGCCTCTTTGCTGCAGGTAAATCAGTTCCAGAAGACTTCGAAATCATCACAAGCAATGACTCACCAATTACAAGCTACACACGTCCAAACCTTTCTAGTATTAATCATCCTCTCTATGATTTAGGGGCAGTTAGCATGCGTATGTTGACTAAAATCATGAATAAGGAAGAACTCGAAGAAAAAGATGTTATTCTTAATCACGGTCTTACCTTACGTCAGTCAACAAAATAAAAAAGGAGTTGGGACATAAGTTTGTCTCAACTTCTCTTTTTAGAAAAAGGGAGAACCAATGACTTTTGAGGATGCTTATTTTAAACAGAAGATCCTAAAACAGGATAGCCTAGAGCCTTTTGGTTTTACAACTACTGAGCAAGGTTACGAGTTCAGAAAAACACTGATAG
>JBKWCO010000049.1:0-9073 GCA_046975465.1 Streptococcus sp.
GTCGAATTGAAGGCTGAGTTGGATAGCCTTGTCCAAGAGCTAGTTGCTATTCAAAAAGACTTGGAGCAATTTTCTGATGATCCAGATACGCTTATTGAACGATTGCGTGAGGACTATGTCGGTCTGATGCAGGAGGAAGCCAAGGTTTCCAACAGTTTGACTCAGGTCACTCACGACATGGACAGTCAGACACAAGCGCTTGAGGCACAAGCTGAAGAATTTAAACAAGCTCAGGCAGACTTGCTTTCCGCTCAGGAAGTGGCTAGCGAAACCCAAAAAGCTTATCAAGCGGCCCAAGCAAGTCTTCAAAACCTTCTAACTAGCTACAAAGAAAAGGCAAAGGCTTATCAAGCTATTGATAAGGACTATCAAGAGGCTCAAAAGCAGATGTTTGACCTCATGGATCACCTTAAGAGTAAAGATGCCCGTCGTCAAAGTCTTGAATCTATCCAAAAAAATCATAGTAATTTCTATGCAGGGGTTAAGGCTGTCCTTCAAAATGCCCAATCCATTCAGGGAATTATTGGTGCAGTTAGTGAACACTTGACCTTTGATACGCGCTATCAGACGGCTCTTGAAATCGCAATGGGAGCTAGTGGACAAAATATTATTGTTGAGGATGAAGCGGCTGCTAAGCGTTCGATTGACTACTTGAAACGAAATCGTCAGGGACGTGCGACCTTCTTGCCTTTGACCACTATTAAGCCACGTCAACTTAATGGACAATTTGCTCAAAGTCTTGCCAATGCACCAGGTTTTATAGGTATGGCTTCCGATTTGGTTACCTATGAGGACCGCTTATCTAATATTTTCCAAAACCTCCTAGGGGTAACGGCAATCTTTGATACCATTGACAATGCTAATAAGGCAGCTCGAGCGGTTCGTTTCCAAGTGCGTATGGTTACTCTTGACGGGTCTGAGATCCGTCCCGGTGGTGCCTTTGCTGGTGGTACCAACAAACAAAACAATAACCTCTTTATCAAGCCTGAACTGGATGCATTGACTGCTGAAATTAACCAGATTAAGGCTCAATTAAGTGATAGTGAAGCCAAAGTTGAAGCCCTCAAGATCAAACGTAAAGCTCTACAGAAAGAGCTAGAAGACCTTAAGCTAGATGGTGAAAATGCTCGTCTTCAGGAGCAAAAATTGGGCTTGGAACACCAACAAGCCTTGTCAGAGGTGGAGAAAAATCAAACCCTAGTGGATAGTTTCAAACAGGATTCTCAGGGAACTGAAGGGGTAAATCTTCAGGATAAGGCTGAACAACTTAAAGCTGAGTTAGCTCAAATTGCATCCAAGCGTGAAGCCATTAATGACCGCATCGAAGCCATTAAGGAGGATAAGGATGCTCTTGGCCAACAAAAACAGGTTCTCTTAGACAAGCAATCTGAACTTCAGTTGAAGGAACGTGACTTGCAGGCAGAATTGCGTTTTGCGAAGACAGAAAGCAATCGTCTTCAAGCCGACTTGTCTGAGTTAATGAAGGAATCGGATAGTCTTAAGGCGCTCCTTAACAACCAGGTTGATGAAGACCAAACTGACCGCCTTCCCCATTTGCAAGCACAGCATAAAGAGGCTGTTCAACGTAAAGACGATTTGGAACAAGCTCTTGTCCGTGCCAAGATTCAGGTGCAAGATTACGAAGGTCAGTTGGAGGATTTGGAGGAGCGTTTGGCAAAAGCTGGCAATCGTAACGAGGATTTGATTCGTCAACAGACTCGCTTGGAAGAACGTGAAAGTCAGATTAGTCAATCACTTCGTAAGTTTGCGACTCAGTTGGCTGAAGATTACCAGATGACACTTGAAGTCGCCAAAGGTCAGGCTAGTCCTCTTGACAATGTCGAACAAACTCGCCAGAATCTGCAAGGTCTTGAGCGTTCGATTAAAGCTTTGGGTCCGGTCAATGTAGATGCTATCGCCCAATTTGAAGAGGTTAAGCAACGTCTAGACTTCTTGAACGGCCAAAAGGATGATTTGCTCGAAGCTAAGAGTCTACTTCTTAACACCATTAATGATATGGATGGAGAAGTGAAATCACGTTTTAAATCAACTTTCGAGGCTATTCGTGAAAGTTTCAAACAGACCTTTACGCAGATGTTCGGTGGAGGTTCAGCTGACTTGATTTTGACCTCAGACAATCTCCTAGAGGCCGGAGTAGAAATTTCAGTTCAGCCACCAGGTAAGAAAATTCAATCGCTTAACCTTATGTCTGGTGGTGAGAAGGCTTTGTCAGCTCTGGCCCTTCTCTTTGCCATCATTCGTGTTAAGACTATTCCATTTGTTATCCTAGACGAAGTAGAAGCAGCTTTGGATGAAGCCAATGTTAAACGCTTTGGTGACTACCTCAATCGTTTTGACAAGTCAAGTCAGTTTATCGTAGTTACCCACCGTAAGGGAACGATGTCTGCAGCAGACTCTATTTATGGGGTAACCATGCAGGAATCAGGTGTCTCAAAAATCGTTTCAGTCAAACTGAAAGACCTTGATTTAGACTAAAAATAGATTATATTTTCATGAAAGATAGTTGATAGCTTTATCACTATCTTTTTCATAGTCTCAAAAAATTGCAAAGACTTTCAGAAAAAAATAAAGTTTGCGCTTTCAAAATTACGCAATCGATTGCGTAAAATGGCATAACAAAGGCTATGATTAGGATTTTAGGTTTTATGAGAAAGAGGACGACTTGTCATTTCCCACTGACATGTTACAATATTTAAGGAAATGTCATATGGGGATATGGTGTTTTTGAAGTTAGTTATAGTGTATGTGTTAAGATACGATTTTCTGGACACATTTAGGCTTCGCGTATACAAGTCTAAGAAGTCTTCTTTCGAGCAAAAAATCCAGGCCGGGAAACCTGGATTTTTTCTTTGTATTTTTGAGTTTATTGGTCATCTTTTTCAGTTTGAGATTTGGCTTGTTTGATACGAGCATTTACCAAGCCTTGCATTATAGCCCCAAAAAGTATAGCCTCAAAAATGCCTGATAGGATATTTTGGATTGAGAATAATTCTGTAAAATAATCTTTTTGATCAACAAGGAAGTGAACTAGGGGCATGCCTAAGAACATAAAAACGCCAAAGAATAAACCTGACTTAAGGCCCGCATGTTTAAGTTGCTTTTGTTCTTTCTCAGTCAGTTCTTCCTCGTCAATAGCGTTTACAGCACTCTTCTTAAACTTATAAGTAAGGATGCTGCCAACTACCATACTGATAATCAAAAGGAGAATAGGATAAATACGAGCCACAAGTTCGGGATACTTAGAGCTTAGAAGAAAGGCAATACAATTACCAAAAATTAAAATATAGAAGAGAACAACGAAAGCCATGTTACCCATTCGATCAACCTGTTGGCGCTTTTGTTCATCTAAAGGTCCAGTAATACCGTAAAAACGTTTGATTAGTTTATCAGTGAAAGTTTCTTTAATCATGATTTACCTCTTTCTATCTTATATCTCTATTCGCAATTTCCATCCCAAAAAAGACTGTTAAGATCAGTATCTAGTGCTTTAGCTAGATTAAGACAGAGCTCTAGTGTTGGGTTATATTTGTTATTTTCGATCATATTAATGGTCTGTCGGGAAACGCCAATAGACTTTGCAAGTTCTAATTGTGAAAGCCCCATATTCTTTCTAAATTCCCTGACATGATTCATAATGGGCCTCCTTCTGAAAGACAAGCTAATGTGTTGCTGTAAGTCGCAATTTATTTATTATGTCAACTTTATCTGACATAATTGTAGCAAGTTCCTATGGATATGTCAATTATCTTAGACATAACTTTAATTTGGTATTAACTAAAGGATTCTTGGTCAGCTCTTGAAAGCTTTTTGCTTTTTTGGTAAAATAAATGGTAATTGAATAGAAGTCGTAGAGACTAGTAACCTTATGGAAATTGACAGGGATTGGGGGTCATGGACTGGAAGCCTCCTCAAGGGAAGTTTGGCGAATTCACTCATGAAAACGACTGGCGAATCAAGGT
Source organism: Streptococcus sp. (assembly GCA_046975465.1). Taxonomy (GTDB): domain Bacteria; phylum Bacillota; class Bacilli; order Lactobacillales; family Streptococcaceae; genus Streptococcus. Next base: position 3,981 of record JBKWCO010000049.1, read on the forward strand.
CTGGGTAACCAGATAAAAAACGGATGGTACCGCGTGTCAACGCTCCGGGTTGGAGTTTTGGCATGTGGTTTTTTGTTTGCGATTCGAAATTGTTACATCAGAAAGGAATCTCATGGATTTACAAACACAATTGCAAGAGTTGAAAACATCAACGCAGGCTAAATTGGCTGAAATGCGTGGTGAACACTCTAAAGAATTACAGGAATTGCGTGTTGCAGTTTTGGGTAAAAAAGGATCTTTGACAGATCTTTTGAAGGGACTTAAAGACCTTCCTAATGAAGAACGCCCTAAAGTTGGTAAAATGGTCAACGAAGTTCGTGACGTTTTGACTGAAGCTTTTGACGAAGCCGCTAAAATTGTCGAATCCGCTAAAATTCAAGCACAACTTGACTCTGAAAGTCTTGACGTAACTCTTCCAGGACGCCAAGTCAAACTCGGTAACCGTCATATTCTTAGCCAAACAGCTGAGGAAATCGAAGACATTTTCTTGGGGATGGGCTTCCAAATCGTTGATGGTTTTGAAGTTGAAACAGATTACTATAACTTTGAACGTATGAACTTGCCTAAGGACCATCCAGCGCGCGACATGCAAGATACTTTCTATATTACGGAAGAAATTTTACTTCGTACTCACACAAGTCCTGTTCAAGCTCGTACACTTGATAAACACGATTTTTCTAAGGGTCCTCTTAAGATGATCTCACCAGGACGTGTTTTCCGTCGTGATACCGATGATGCGACTCACAGCCACCAGTTCCACCAAATCGAAGGTTTGGTCGTTGGTAAAAACATCTCAATGGGTGATCTTAAGGGAACGCTTGAGATGATTATTCAAAAAATGTTTGGTGCAGAACGTCAAATCCGTTTGCGCCCTTCTTACTTCCCATTCACTGAACCTTCCGTTGAGGTTGACGTGTCATGCTTCAAGTGTGGTGGTAAAGGATGTAACGTATGTAAGAAGACAGGTTGGATTGAGATCCTCGGTGCTGGTATGGTGCACCCACAAGTGCTTGAGATGTCAGGTGTTGATTCTGAAGAATATTCAGGTTTCGCCTTTGGTCTTGGTCAAGAACGTATTGCCATGCTTCGCTATGGTATCAACGACATCCGTGGTTTCTATCAAGGGGATGTTCGTTTCTCAGAACAGTTTAAATAAGGTTTAAGAGGTTGTCATGTCAGTAGTTATTCGTAAGGTTCTTCCGGAAGAAGTAGCAGAATTAAAAGTTATCTCCGAAGATACCTTTAGAGAGACTTTTGCTCATGATAATACCGAAGCCCAGTTGCAAGGTTACTTTGACACTGCACTTTCTGAGGAAGTCCTCTTAGATGAAATCACTCATGAAGAATCGCGTTACTTTTTCATTCTCGTTGATGGTGAAAAGGCAGGTTTTCTAAAGACTAATGTAGGTTCTGCTCAAACAGAGCAGCACTTGGATAATGCCTTTCAAATTCAACGTATTTATATCAGTCAGGCCTTCCAAGGCATGGGCTTGGGTAAGCAACTCTTTGAATTTGCCCTACAAGAAGCTCGTGATCTAGGTTGTGATTGGGCCTGGTTGGGTGTTTGGGAAAGGAATTTCAAAGCACAGATATTTTACGATAAATATGGCTTTGAAAATTTGCAGAACACAATTTTCCAGTTGGTGACGGTAAAGTAGACTGTGACTGGTTGCTTAAATTAAAACTATAAACCGATTATTAAGTTGATAGAGAGAAGTTTATAAGGCGATTAAACGTGTCAGTTCGTCTTCCTCTTATATCAGCTATACATATTCCTAAATTACAGAAAGGATTTGAACCTGCCCTAAGTAGAGGTTTAAATTTTCTCTCATTTATCAGTTGAACTGGTAATTTTACAGAAAGGATTTGAATACGACCTCAAAGTTCGAGATTTAGATAAGTCGTTACTGAAATTAGGATTTCAGGCGACTTCCTAAAATCTTGTCACTTTGGTCCTGCTCTGCAAGGACACGGTCTTAATATCATTATTATGCTAGTTAGTTATAAATGGTTAAAAGAGTTGGTTGATGTGGATGTTACCACTGCTGAACTCGCTGAAAAAATGTCGACGACAGGTATTGAAGTGAAGGTGTTGAAACACCTGCTGAACTTGTCTAAATTGGTTGTTGGTCATGTCTTGTCATGTGAAGATGTGCCTGAAACACACTTGCACTTGTGTCAAGTAGATACAGGAGATGCTGAAGGTCCACGTCAAATTGTTTGTGGTGCTCCAAATGTCACTGCTGGTATCAAGGTAATTGTTGCTATTCCTGGTGCCCGCATTGCGGATAACTACAAGATCAAAAAAGGTAAGATTCGCGGCATGGAATCTCTCGGGATGATCTGTTCTTTGGCAGAGCTTGGACTTCCAGATAGCATTATTCCTAAAGAATTTGCAGATGGTATCCAAATTTTGCCTGAAGATGCTGTTCCTGGAGATAGCATTTTCCCATATCTCGACCTTGATGATGAAATCATCGAATTGTCAATCACACCTAACCGTGCTGATGCTCTTTCTATGCGTGGTGTGGCCCATGAAGTCGCTGCAATCTATGGTAAATCTGTTCACTTCCCAGAAAAAACAGTCACAGAAGACAGCAAGCAAGCTTCTGATAAGATTTCAGTAGCTATTGAAAGCGATAAAGTGGCTACTTATGCTAGCCGTGTGGTTGAGAATGTTACTGTTCAACCAAGTCCACAATGGTTACAAAACCTTCTTATGAATGCTGGTATCCGTCCAATCAACAATGTGGTAGATGTGACAAACTATGTTCTTCTTTACTTTGGACAACCAATGCACGCCTTTGATTTGGACAAATTTGAAGACTCACGTATCGTTGCTCGTGATGCCCGTGATGGGGAAAAATTAGTCACTCTCGATGGTGAAGAACGTGAATTGACTGCTGAAGATATTGTTATTACAGTTGCTGACAAACCAGTTGCCCTCGCAGGTGTTATGGGTGGCGCTTCAACTGAAATTGACAACAATTCTAAAAATGTCGTTCTCGAAGCTGCTGTGTTTGATGGTAAATCAGTTCGTAAGACAAGTAGCCGTCTCAACCTTCGTTCAGAATCATCATCACGTTTTGAAAAGGTATCAATAACGATACTGTCCTTGAAGCACTTGATTTTGCTGCAGCTATGTTGCAAGAATTGGCAAATGGAACGGTTCTTGCAGGCCGTGTTCAAGCGGGATCTGTTGATACAGATCCAGTCCAAGTTTCTACAAGCCTTGACTACGTAAATGTTCGCCTTGGTACAGAATTGACTTTTGCGGATATTGAAGATGTGTTTGCAAAACTTGGTTTTGGATTGACTGGTGATGCTGATAAATTCACAGTATCTGTACCACGTCGTCGTTGGGATATCAGTATCCAAGCAGACTTGGTTGAGGAAATTGCACGTATCTACGGCTATGAAAAATTGCCTACGACACTTCCAGAGGCAGCAGGAACAGCTGGTGAGTTGACTGAAACACAAGCGCTTCGTCGTAAGGTTCGTACCATTGCTGAAGGTGCTGGATTGACTGAAATCATCTCATATGCTTTGACAACACCTGAAAAAGCTGTGGAATTTGCTGTGACACCTACTAACTTGACTGAGTTGATGTGGCCAATGACTGTTGACCGTTCAGCCCTCCGTCAGAACATGGTCTCTGGTATGCTTGATACTGTTGCTTACAATGTTAACCGTAAGAATAGTAACGTTGCTATTTACGAAATCGGCAAGGTCTTTGAACAAAATGGTAATCCAAAAGAGGAATTGCCAAATGAAATCAATACCTTTGCCTTCGCTATTTCTGGTCTTGTAGCTGAAAAAGATTTCCAAACCCAAGCAACGCCTGTTGATTTCTTCTATGCCAAAGGTATCGTTGAAGCTCTCTTTGATAAACTTGAAGCTTCAGTTGACTATGTACCGACAAAAGACCTAGCAAGTATGCACCCAGGTCGTACAGCTGCTATTGTCTTGGATGGTCAAACCATTGGATTCCTTGGTCAAGTTCACCCACAAACTGCCAAAAACTATGGCATTCCTGAGACTTATGTGGCTGAAATTAACCTTAGTGCTGTAGAAGCAGCCTTGCAACCGGCTCAACCATTTGTTGAAATCACAAAATTCCCTGCAGTATCACGTGATATCGCCCTTCTTCTCAAGGCAGAAATCACTCATCAAGAAGTTCTTGATGCTATCTACTCTGCAGGAGTGAAACGTTTGGTTGCCGTTAAACTCTTCGACGTTTACGCAGGTGAAAAACTTGGTGCTGGAATGAAATCAATGGCTTATAGCCTTACCTTCCAAAATCCAAATGACAACCTCACAGACGAAGAGGTTGCTAAATACATGGAAAAAATCACCAAAGCCCTTACTGAGAAAGTCGAAGCAAAGGTACGATAATAGTTAAAAAATCCATCTGAGAAGATGGATTTTTAAGTGGCTAGACTATATTACAAAAAGGAGTTAATTTGTTTTTAGAGTTTTTTGATGGGGTATTAGGACATTACACTTTTGAATCTGATAAAGTCAATATACTTATTGATGGTTTACCCAGTTTTGCTTATCCCTTGGGACAAGTAATATTTGTATTATTAGTCTACAGGTTACTCGTTCATCAATATTTTAAAAAGTTTTTAACCAAGTCACCTCAGGATATTTGGGCTTGGCATAAAGAAACGTTCCGTAAAAGTAAATTATCTTTCATTGTCATCCCAATAGTTTATCTGTTCGTTTTCGGAATGACCTATGTTTTAGTTGAAGATGTTTTGGCTACCGTCACTATTTACAAAGACTATAGAGGTCCTATAGCTAAAACCATTGATGGTCAAGTGGAAAAAATAGATATTAGTCATGTTGGGACAAAAACGAGTAGTGCTAGGATTAATGCTCACTTTGTAAGCTCTGACGGGCAGACTTATGACATTCACCTGATAAACGGTGACAAGAGAATCGCTAATTATATGCGCCATCATAAGTCAGAGTCCTACACAGCAACCCTTTCCTTTGATAAACATGGCAAACCAGTGTACATTTCTAAATTCTGGGAATAAGCAGTCTGGATAGCTCTTTCAGGGATTTGCACTTGACAAATATGTAAA
>JBKWCO010000050.1:0-9029 GCA_046975465.1 Streptococcus sp.
GTAGCTACTACTGGGACGCCTAGATGGTAAGATAATTTATCAACATTAATCTGCTTTCCCTGAGCCTCTAGAACATCACTCATGTTAAGCGCTAAAGTGACTGGAATACCTGTCTCAATCAACTGCGTTGTCAGATAAAGGTTACGCTCCAAATTTGTTGCATCGACTACATTTAAAATGCTGTCTGCCCTTTGGCTCAACAAATAGTCACGCGCCACCTTTTCTTCAGGGCTATAGGGTGACATTGAGTAAATCCCTGGTAAATCCTGGATTTCTAAATCCTTATTCTTTTTGACCAGACCACTTTTTCGTTCTACAGTAACACCCGGCCAGTTACCAACACGCTGATTGTTCCCTGTTATCAGGTTGAATAAACTGGTTTTACCACTATTAGGATTACCTATTAATGCAATTTCTGTCATTTTTCCTCTCCCTCATCCAGCATGACCACACTAATCATTTGCGCTTCTGACTTGCGTAGGGTTAATTCATACCCTCTCAAACTAATTTCAAGAGGATCTCCCAAAGGGGCTACCTTACGCAACAACACTCGAGTACGCTTTGTAATTCCCATATCCATAAGACGTCGTTTGGTTTCATTGGCTGAAAAAATATCAGTAACGATAGCCGAACGTCCAACTGGTAATTCAGAAAGAGGTATCTTTTCCTGATCTTCCTCGGCAGGTGCCAAATCAATCTTATCCAGAATCGACGCATCAAAGGCTAAGCGACTCCCTTTAACGATAATAATAGCACTATTCTTGGTCTTAGTTACCACCTCAATCGTTTCACCGGCAGCCAACCCTAGATTAGATAAGTGCAAAAGACTATCCTTAGGGAGGTTAATGCCAAGAATCCGGTAAGGGGTTTTTAAGGCCGCATCATATATGAGCATATTTCTTGACCTACTTTATTATTTTTGATACGGCATCATTATAGCATATTTATCCATCTTTTCCGTAAAATCGCCCTAAACAAGAATGATTCTAGAAAAGTAAAACAGCAAAAAAGACTGGAATAATTCCAGCCTTCACAAACAAGATTTAGTCTCTGTCTTACAAACTTTCTCAAGAAATCCTTTGTACGTTCTTCTTCGTATGGTCAAAAATCTCTTGTGGTGTGCCTTCTTCGACAATGACACCGCCATCCATAAAGATAACACGATCAGCCACTTCATAAGCAAAGCCCATTTCGTGGGTAACGATTGCCATTGTCATCCCTGATTTAGCAAGGTCCTGCATAACGGATAGAACTTCACCAACCATCTCTGGGTCAAGGGCTGATGTTGGTTCGTCAAACAAGAGAACGTCTGGATCCATAGCCAAACCACGAGCAATCGCAATACGTTGTTGCTGACCACCTGATAGACTACTTGGATAAGCATCCGCCTTTCTCTCAAGCCAACCTTATCTAGAAGTTCCAAGGCTTTAGCTTCGGCATCAGCTTTAGAAATCCCCTTAGTTTTAATCGGCGAGAGGGTAATATTTTCTTTAACTGTCATATTTGGGAAGAGGTTAAACTGTTGGAAAACCATTCCCATTTTTCACGCATTTTGAAAATATCGTTATTCTTATCTGTAATATCCACACCTTCAAAGGAAATTACACCTTTTGTAGGCGTTTCAAGTAAGTTCATTGAGCGTAGGAAGGTTGATTTACCAGATCCTGAAGGACCAATGATAACCACTACCTCACCTTTTTAATATCTAGATCAATCCCCTTGAGAACTTCGTTTTTACCAAAATACTTGTGAAGATTTTTAATCTCAATAATTGTTTTGCCATTATTTACGTCCCTCCCCAAGTCGTTTTTCCATTTGTTTCAAAAGCGCTGTCATAGCCGTTGTCACAATCAAATAGTAGAAGGCTGCGAACAGAAGCGGTGTCAAGGTCAAGTAAGTTGTTGTCGCAACAGTCTGTGCACCATTCCACAATTCCATAACGCCGATGGTTTGCAAGAGCGAACTATCCTTAATAATAGTAACAAACTCGTTACCCAAGGCAGGCAAGATATTTTTAATAGCTTGAGGCAAGACCACATAACGCATGGTATTCCATGGTCGGATACCAAGTGAGTAGGCAGCTTCAACCTGACCTTTAGGAATAGACTCGATACCTGCACGTACACTCTCAGAAATATAAGCACCACTATTCAAAGAAAGGACGATAATACCTGGAACGATACGTGACAAATCAAGGTTCAAAATGCCAAACTGAACAGTTGGAAGATTCATGTGGATAAGGTTAAAAGCAATCATAATCTGCACAACCATAGGAGTCCCACGGAAAACCCAAACATAAAGGCTTACCAACCACTCCAAAGGTTTGATTCCAGAACGTTTGGCCAAGGATACCAAAACCCCAAGGATGGTTCCGAAGAAGACCACGCAGACCGAAATCATAATTGTTACTAAGACACCATAGTTAAAGTAAGACCAAAACTGTGGTAGAAATGAAAAATTCATCTAGATACTCCTTACTAATATTCTTCAATATTATATCAGAAGAATGCATAATAATAAAGTATTTTCTTATAAATGCGATATTTTAGTATAAAAAGTAGCTTAAAGACATAAAAATCAAAAAAGAGTGAGTAAGAACAATTTTACATGCTCTTTCTCACTCCCATTAACGATTTTGAAACCCCTAGTCTAAAAAGAGTCGGTTTCAAGTTATTGATTAGTAAAGCAAGTCGTAGATTTCCATTGCAATCAAGTCAATGCTATCAAATGAATAAGATTCACGTGCTTCAACATCACGCAATGTGAAAACTGGACCATTTTCAGGATCGTTGCTAAATGATACTTCGGCAACAACCACTCCTTCACGTTCAAAATTACGTTTCAAATTACCACCATCAGCCGCCATCATTTCAAGACGGTTAATGATTCTCACCAAATGTGATTCCATGTTATTTCTCCTATTAATTGTGTATTTCTTACTTATTTTATCACACTTATGGGAAAAATGGGGGAATTTTAAATATTTTTCAAGGAATTGTACATAATGGCCTTGATAGAATGCATACGATTCTCAGCTTCTTGGAAGATGATATCACTGTATTTTTGGAAGACTTGATCAGTGATTTCTAACTCTGCCAAACCGTATTTGTCATAGATTTCTTGCCCAATTTGGGTATTGAGATCATGAAAAGCTGGGAGACAGTGCATAACGATGACATCTGGATTTTCCGTCTTGGCAAGTAGGTCTGCATTAATTTGATAAGGCAGGAGTAAATCAATACGAGATTTAAAGTCTACTTCTTCACCCATTGATACCCAGACATCCGTATAAAGCATATCCACTCCCTTAACCTCTGAAATATCATCTGTAATGGTTAAATCAGCACCATTATTATGTTTATGAGCCAGGGCAACAATATCATCCTCAGGCGCAAACCCTCTGGAGCAATAATCTTAACATTAACGCCTAAATAGCCGAAATGTCACCAAAAGTGAATTTGCCATATTATTACGACCATCTCCAATATAAGCAATGGTCAAGCCCTCTAGACTACCAAAGTGCTCCTTCAAGGTCATGAAATCCGCAATCATCTGGGTCGGATGCCAAGTATCTGTCAAACCATTCCAGACCGGAACACCAGAGTATTTAGCCAAGTCTTCAACATCCTCTTGTTTAAAACCACGGTACTAATCCCGTCAAACATTGATCCAAGCACCTTAGCTGTATCAATTACAGACTCCTTCTTACCAAGCTGAATATCCCTGCACCAAGGTAGGTCACATTCATCCTAGATCCTGACCAGCTACAGTAAAGGCTGAACGTGTTCTTGTTGATGTCTTTTCGAAAAGTAGGGCAATATTTAACCATCTAGATACTTATGCGGAATTCTTTCCTTCTTTAACTGTTTAAATTTTATAGATAAATCAATTAACTCCTCGAGTTCTTGCTTGGTAAAGTCGATTTCTTTCAAAAAGGATTTAGCTTGTGTCATAGGTATCTCTCTTTCGTTCTGAATAATATAAAAACATTATATAATATTTATACATTATAAACAAGTGATTTTGAATTAAAATTCAATGTTAGCACTCCTTCCAAGAGAGTGCCAAACCTAGATGCTTTTTACTTGCAATCTACCTTCCGCATGCTATAATGGAGTCATAGATTTGACCTTTTTTGACCAAGATTGTTTTCAATAAAGATCTTTCCCAATTCAGATAGAAAAGAGGTACTGATATGCTCTGTCAAAACTGTAACCTTAATGAAGCTAGTATTCATTTATATACCAATGTAAATGGTAATCAGCAACAAGTTGACCTCTGTCAAAATTGTTATAAAATCATGAAATCTGACCCAGAGAACCCCCTTAATCAATTCAATCAAACTGGAGGTTCCAACTTCTTCGATGATTTCTTCAGCGACCTAAATAACTTCCGTTCTTCTAACGGTGATCTTCCCAATACACCTCCAACACAAGAAGGTGGTAACCGAGGAAATGGTGGCAATACACAAGGGCCAGGCCGTCCAGGAGGACCACGCCAACAAGCTCCTCAACAACCACAAGGTCTTCTTGAAGAGTTCGGCATTAACATCACTGACATCGCTCGTCGTGGAGACATTGATCCTGTTATTGGTCGTGACGAGGAAATCATTCGTGTCATCGAAATTCTTAACCGCCGTACCAAGAACAACCCTGTCCTTATTGGTGAACCTGGTGTTGGTAAAACGGCCGTTGTTGAAGGTCTAGCTCAAAAAATTGTAGATGGTAGTGTTCCTCAAAAACTCCAAGGTAAACAAGTTATCCGTCTTGATGTGGTTAGCTTGGTTCAAGGGACTGGTATCCGAGGCCAATTTGAAGAACGCATGCAAAAACTCATGGAAGAAATTCGTCAACGTCAGGATGTTATCCTATTTATTGATGAAATCCATGAAATTGTGGGAGCTGGTAATGCTGGTGATGGCAATATGGATGCTGGAAACATCCTAAAACCTGCCCTTGCTCGTGGAGAACTTCAACTGGTCGGAGCAACAACACTCAACGAATACCGCATCATCGAAAAAGATGCTGCCCTAGAGCGTCGTATGCAACCAGTTAAGGTTGACGAACCAACGGTTGAGGAAACCATCACTATTTTGCGTGGTATTCAACCTAAATATCAAGACTACCACCACGTCAAATATACAGACGAAGCTATTACTGCAGCTGCAGAATTGTCCAACCGCTACATTCAAGACCGCTTCTTGCCAGATAAGGCCATTGACCTTCTTGATGAAGCTGGTTCTAAGATGAACTTGACCCTAACTTTGTTGATCCTAAAGATATTGATAAACGTTTGATTGAAGCGGAAAATCTCAAAGCTCAAGCCACCCGTGACGAAGACTTTGAAAAGGCTGCTTATTTCCGTGATCAAATTGCCAAATACAAGGAAATGCAAAAACAAACCATCAGTGACCAAGATATGCCTGTCATCACTGAAAAACATATCGAAGCCATTGTGGAACAAAAACAAACATTCCTGTCGGTGACCTTAAAGAAAAGAACAATCACAACTTCTTAGCCTTGCTGATGACCTTAAGTCACATGTTATTGGACAAGATGCCGCTGTTGATAAGATTGCCAAAGCTATCCGTCGTAATCGTGTTGGTCTTGGCGCACCAAATCGCCCAATTGGTAGCTTCCTCTTCGTAGGCCCTACTGGAGTCGGTAAAACTGAGCTCTCTAAACAATTGGCTATTGAACTCTTAGGTTCAGCTGACAGTATGATTCGTTTCGACATGTCAGAATACATGGAAAAACATGCTGTCGCTAAATTGGTCGGTGCCCCTCCAGGATATGTCGGTTACGATGAAGCTGGTCAGTTAACTGAAAAAGTCCGCCGTAATCCATATTCACTCATTCTTCTGGATGAGGTTGAAAAAGCTCACCCAGACGTTCTTCACATGTTCCTCCAAGTTCTTGACGACGGTCGCTTGACTGATGGTCAAGGGCGAACTGTAAGTTTCAAGGATACCATCATCATCATGACTTCAAATGCCGGTACAGGTAAAGTTGAAGCTAGCGTTGGCTTTGGAGCTGCTCGTGAGAATCGTACCAATTCTGTTATCAACCAGCTTGGAGATTTCTTCAGCCCTGAATTCATGAACCGTTTTGACGGTATTATCGAATTCTCTGCCCTTAGCAAGGAAAATCTCCTCACTATCGTGGACCTCATGCTTGATAATGTCAACCAACGCTTGGCTAATAACGGTATCCACCTCAGTGTAACTGAGAAAGTTAAGGAAAAATTGGTTGACCTCGGTTACGATCCTAAGATGGGGGCTCGACCACTACGTCGTACCATCCAAGATCATATTGAAGACGCTATTACTGACTTCTACCTTGAAAATCCAAATGAAAAAGATCTCAAGGCGGTCATGACTTCAAAAGGCCACATCACCATTAAGTCTGCTAAAAAAGCTGAAAAAGCTACTCAGAAAGCTGAAACACCAAAAGAATCAGACTAAATCGTCTAGAAGTAGGACAAGGTGCTATAATTTTCAAATCAGAAAACTCAAGGTATGGGGTAACATTTTCCATATCTACTATCTCAAACAGGCTTAGGCTTGTTTGACCTAAGGAGTAAGACAGAAGAAACATCATTTAAAATTTCTTCTGTCTTACTCCTTTTCACACTTTTCAATTTTCCATTTTCAAAATTCTCTGTAATTCTGCCTAAATCAATAGGAAAATGAGGATTTTTAGTATAATATAGGCAAATAAACCTAAGGAGCAACTTATGAATCCAACATTTGGTGATAAGGTTGAGGGAGCTCATTATCAGACACGTTACGGTGTTTATGCTGTGATTCCTAACCAAGACAAGACGAAGATTATTTTAGTTCAGGCTCCTAACGGGGCTTGGTTTCTCCCAGGTGGAGAAATCGAAGCAGGCGAGGATCATTTAGTGCTTTAAAACGCGAGTTAATTGAAGAACTTGGGTTTACAGCCACTTTAGGCCAGTACTATGGCCAGGCTGATGAATACTTCTATTCAAGCCACCGTAACACTTACTATTACAATCCAGCCTATATTTATGAAGTTGTAGATTTTTCAAAAATTGGCAAACCTCTCGAAGATTTCAATAACCTAGCCTGGTTTCCAATTGACGAAGCCATTGCTAAACTTAAACGTGGCAGTCATAAATGGGGAATCGAACAATGGAAAGCAAACAACACAATAACTGGCAAATCCTAGGAGGAAACTATGAAACTCATTAATACGACCCGTACACACCAAGAACTCGTTCAAAACCAACTAGACAATACGGATGCCTTTCTCGTAGAGACCTACTCTGCTGGAAATACTGATGTTGTCTTTACACAAGCACCTAAGCATTATGAACTCTTGATTTCAAATAAACACCGTGCTGTTAAAGACAATGAATTAGAAGTTATCCGTGAATTCTTCCTCAAACGAAAAATCGACAAGGATATCGTTTTGATGGACAAACTCAGAACAGTACACACTGACAAATTGATTGAGATTTCATTCCCAACAACTGTATAAGACAAAACAAGCAATGGCTAACACCACTGCTTGTTTTTTTGTATGTTACAAAGTTTTCGAAGCTTGATCCAGAACTTCCATAACCAGACGACTATGTTCCAACTGCTTGGCAACACTGTTAAAATCCTTGGTTGCCACCATCTTTTCAAAAGCCACAAATTCATCATGCATACGATGATGCGGACTATTGAGATTGACGATTCTCTCTTTCTGACCATTGAGGGTGACGCCAATCTCAGGAAGAGTATTGGTTGCACCAAAAATGGTAATAGCTCCCTTATCCCCTTGAATAGTTGAACGAATCTCCGCACTACAGTCTTTAGCTCCAATGGCAACAGCCTTAAAGTTACCATAGTCCAAAACTAGAATCCCTGACGTATCTACTCCTCGCTCCACATTAGGAAGATATTCCACACGATTAGGCTTACCAAAAAGACCAACCAGGAGATGGATATTGTAGACATTCAGATCTCTAAGCGCTCCCCCACCCATTTCAGGGTTAAAGGCAGGAGCAATCTCACCACGTTTAAAGGCATCGTAGCGTGATGAATATTGAGAATAATTGATATTCACAATCTTAATATCTCCAATATCAGACAAAGCTTCCTTAATCGCTGTAAAATTAGCCAAATATTGATTGGTAATAGCCTCCATCAAGAGAAGCTCTTTTTCTTGAGCAAGCTTAGCTAGCTCTTCAAACTCTTCTAAATGTAAGGTGAAGGGTTTCTCACAGATAACATGCTTGCCGGCCAAAAGTGCTTTCTTAGCATAGTCATAGTGGGTATGGTTGGGCGTTCCCACATAAATCGTATCAACTTCTGGATTGGACAAAATTGCCTCATAATCACTAGTCGCCTGAGACAAACCATATTGCTTAGCTAGGGCTTCTGCCTTATCAAGTGAGCGTGGTGTTGACAAGATAGCTTCAAACTCAATACCCTCAATAGTCGTTAACACAGGAAGAACCTCTGTCACAATCATTCCTGTACCCAATAATGCAAGTTTCATCAACTTACCTCCTTAATTTCTAATCTCTCTTTGAAATGGACTAACACTAAGGACAAACTCATAGGTGTTAAATTCTTCTTTAGTTACTTGAATGAAGCTCATTTTTTTCCTTCCTAAAATGGATAAAGTAAATGACGAGTGAGATAAAGAGCAAGATGGCAAGTACTGCCACTAATGGTATTCGGATCGGACGGATATTAAGCAACAAATCTCCACTAACTGCATAAACAATCGATACTGGCGCCACTCCAATAAGTGTCGCCAAAATCCTCGTTCTTGTGGGTAAATTCATTTGAACACAAGCATAATTGACCAGAGCTGATGGTATAAAAGGAATAGAGAAGGCCAGTGAAATCCCAATAAAGCGATGCTTAAAGTTCTCAATATAGGTTAGAAGTTTTTCCATGCGTTTGGACTTCTCTGGCTTTTCAAGTCTTCTCAGAATTTCAAAACTAGTCAAATTCCCAAAAGTATTCCCAATAATATTCATCGGAATCGCAAGCAAAGGGCCATAGA
>JBKWCO010000051.1:0-8979 GCA_046975465.1 Streptococcus sp.
GGCTATTTATGTCACTGGTAATACAGCGATAGATGCCCTAAAACTAACAGTTAAAGATAATTATTATCATGAAGTTCTAGATAAAATTGATGATAGAAGAAAGATTATTTTAGTAACGATGCACCGTAGAGAAAATCAAGGTGAGCCAATGCATCGAGTATTCAAAACTCTTCGACTAATGGTTGATAACCATCCTGAGATTGAAGTAGTTTATCCTGTTCATTTGAGTCCCTCTGTACAAGCAGTAGCGAAAGAAGTTTTGGGTGACCATGATAGAATTCATCTAATTGCTCCTTTGGATGTTTTTGATTTCCATAATTTAGCATCTAGAAGTTATTTTATTATGTCGGATTCAGGTGGTGTTCAAGAAGAAGCTCCCTCACTTGGGAAGCCTGTCTTAGTATTACGAGATACAACGGAACGTCCAGAAGGTGTTAAAGCTGGGACACTGAAACTTGTCGGGACAGATACAAAAAAAGTGAAAGAAGCAATGGAGTCGCTTTTAACAGATGAAGCTCTATAAAAAGAAAATTCTGAGGCTCCCCAACCATATGGTGATGGGCACTGAAAGAATAGTTCAAGCTATTAAAGTGTACTTTAATTTAGCAGGTCATTTCAGAGTTCATGAAGGGAGATTAGGTGTGAAAAAAGATAAAAAAGTCTGGTATTGGTTTTATTTTTGATTTTCTTTGAAGCTTTATTGTTTTCTTATTGTTATCAATTCAATCTAACTTTATGTTTGATTATCCTTCTGGTTCTAGGTAGTGCAGTATGTTTTATCTGAACTTCTGATTACCTGGATGATAATTTAAGTTTTGCTTTAAGTATTTTTATTTTGGTTAGTGGTGTTGTCTATATATCACTTCAAGATACTTTAGTACTTATTTTAGTTTTCCTTTGTTGTGGAATTTTATAAGATTAAGTCTTATTTTTATAAATATATTTCTTCTGTTCAAATTGAGGAAAGAAAAGCTAGAAAATCTTATCAAGCAGTATTAAAAGAAATTAAATTGAATGAAAATAAATTTATTAATGCACTTTGATTCATTATCTCATGAACAGTTTTTTGATTGGATCCTCGAGAATATAATCATTTGATTACTAGTATTTATCTTAAAATTTCAAAACAATTGAATCGTTTTGAGAAAATTTTTTATTTGCTGTTGATTTCTTAATTTTATCCAAAAAATGATTCAAAAACTTAAATGATTTTATAAAAATAGTCTTGAAAGACAGTTAAAAGGGATAACATTCGATTGGGGAAATAATCATCAAAGTATTCAATTTCAGACAGGATTTCTTGAAATTAATAAGAATAATTTAAAAAAATTTGATGATTATAGTGAGTTAATTAGCAATTTAAACCGTCAACTAGAGACAGATATAATTGTTGAATATTAGGGGGAAAAATTATGACCATTACTAATTTGTTTTTTGTATTTGCTTTATCTATTAGTCTTCTTTTTGTTATTACTTTCATAGTTTTATTTATCCAGTATACAATTATCTATGAACGTGTTTCCCATAATTTCAAGGCGGTGGAACATGGTTAGTCAATTTTTAATGATTTTTACGCTAGTATCGATTTGGATTTCTTTAATTTGGGGAGTAGTTATCCTAGTTTCTGGTGTTCATTTTTGGCTAAAGCATAGTGATTTTAAAGTAAATAAGAAAGCATTGCCTTATTATCCGAAGGTTACTATTGTCGTCCCAGCACATAATGAAGATGTCGTTATTGCACAGACTGCAAAGCTATATTAAATTTGAATTATCCACGCTGACAAAGTTGAGTTACTTTTATTTGCGGACAATTGTTCAGATAGTACTTATGAAGAGTGTTTATCTGTTCGGGCATTGCCAGAATATGAAGGTCGTAATATCACAATTATTAACCGCAAAGGAACTGGTGGAAAAAGCGGCGTTCTTAATGATGCGCTCAAGATGGCGAAGGTGATTATATTTGTATTTATGATGCGGATGCCATGCCTGAAAATGCGCTACTTTTTAGTTAAGGAAGTTTAAAGATCCAGAAAGAGTAGGCCTTTTGGACGAATAAAACAAGAAATGCAAAACAAAATTTCTTAACACGTTGTATAGATAAGAAATTGTCGTAACGCAACGTGTACACCATGTTGGAATGTGGCATTTGTTTAAAATAGGTCGTATTCCGGGTACTAATTATTATTCAAACTGATTTTGTAAAAATATTGGTGGTAGTGCTTTAACAGAAGATACAGATATTTCCTTCAAGATTATGCCAAGAGTAGTAAATTAATTGCATTGGCATATAATTCGAGGCGTTTCAACAAGAACGAGACCCAAAAGTTACTATATGCAACGAAACGTTGGGCCAAAGGTAATTACGAGATTGTTTATCAAATTTTAAACATTTGTTCAGTAAGGAAATTGGCGGTAAAACTAGAAGTTGCTAATTACTCTTGTATTTTCTTCTGGTTTAATGGAGCGATTGTCTTATCAGATTTAATTTTCTTTGCCAATGTTTTAGCTATTATTTTACATCCTTTCTTTCCTACTGTAAATTCCGTTTGCATTTGATGCAATAATATATACATAGCTCAATTGATGTTATTTAATTGGCTATTAATGATTGGTTGTATTTATTACAAATCAATGTTGCGTTAGCATCGCAATTCGGACAAGCGACAAGTAAGCAAGTTTGGCTAGCGATTCTCTCTTATTTTAGTTACGCACAGTTGTTCATTATTGTTTCTTTAGATTCGTTGTGGTCTATTATCATGGATAAAGTTCTTCGTCAGAGAACAACGAGTTAAACTAAACGTTTTGCAGAATAAGTGTATATGAAAATAAAATACTTTAATATTTTTGGTTTATAGTAACCCTAAGTCTATTTGTTTTTTTGTGTTTTTCAGTAAAATTAAAACCAAGACAGATATTCGTAATAAGTTTACCAACAGTGGGAACACTTCGTAGTAAAGATGGTAATGAGCTTATCAAACTACAAATGATAAAATAAGGACATTGTACTCTCAGTCCCAAAGTTACGGGATGCTAATAACTGTTAGGCTCAGAAAGGTCTAGCGAGTCAACAAGATTTGAAAGACTCTACAAATATTATTTATCTCATCGTATTGCGAAGTCAATTGATGTCTTGGGAACCAGTGTTCAAAAGAGTTCTAAAAATGTTGACGAACACAGTGCAACGGACGGAGATCTTTATGTGCTTATGCTTTAATTGAAGCCTAAAACAGTGGCCAAGTCAGAAAGACAGTATCAAACACAGTCTAAGGCATCTTGCAGGATATTCTCAAATATAATTATGAAAATACTGGAATCTTAACTGTTGGGAACTGGGCAAACAGAGATTCAAAGTATTATAATCTAATGAGAACATCTGATGCTTTACTAAAGCAATTCCAATCATTTATGAAGTTACTAAAGATAAAAAATGGTTGAGTATTGGCGATAAGATGTTAAGCAGTGGAAACAATGGTTCTCAAACAGAAACCGGATTAATTCAAGATTTTATCTGGGTTGACCAATCGGGAGTTCGTAATGTTAAGCCTCATACTATCTCCTCCCAGTTTGACTCTACTTATTCTTATAACGCTTGTCGTCTTCCATACAATCTTACACAAAGTAACGATGAAAAGAGTCAGAGAGTCCTCAGTAAGCTATTGGATTTCTTCATGACACAGAAGAATATTTTTTCTAATTATAATTTAGATGGTAATTTTTTAGATGACCATCAGGCTGCATGTTTTAAAGCACCAATTGCTCTTGCAGCTGATAAAGATTCAGGATATTTGAAATTGGTTCAGCAAAATAAAATAGTTTTTATGCAGAACCTACCAGTAAATAATTATTATGATTCTGCAATTATTACTTTGGTTACCATGGAATTTTTTTAAATTATCATTATAGTATTTAGTTTGAATAGAAGAATACTTTAAGTAAATTTGAAGGTATACTATTGAGCTATTAATATGAGATGGTGATTGTATTCTTTTTCAGTGTTAAGAACGTTAATTGATAAAAGTCTTTTAAATAGCTAGAGTATTAAGAAAATTACAAAGTAGTTATTAATCACGAATAACGAACTTCCTAAAGCTGTTCTCTAGAAACAGATATTAAGGGATTTTTTGATTGTATATGATAAATGTTTAGAACTGTCTCACCCTCTTTTTATGTTTTAGCTTAGCTTTCTATGGTATAATGAAATTATGACTATTATTAATCAATTCGTCACTTTGGCGAGTCACCTTGTATTTATAGGATTGAGCTACCAAATGCTGATTAGCCTCTTTGATTGGGCGAAGATTATCAAAAATCCGATTGAAAATACTGGGAAATTGAAACTCTTTTTGCTCTTTATCAGTATTGCCTTAGGCTACCTTATCAGTTCCTTTATTCTGTCGGTTTTAGCTTTTGGACAGAATATGGCTAGCTCGATTTCTTAAATTAGTGATTTTAAAAGACTTTTGATATAATACAAAAAGATGAAAATGACCCTTGAAAGGAATCCTTATGGATAAAATTATTGTGCAGGGTGGCAACACTCGATTAAGTGGTGAGGTTGTCATTGAAGGTGCTAAAAACGCTGTCCTTCCTTTGTTGGCGGCGACTATCTTGGCCTCGGAAGGTCAAACAACCTTAACTAATGTTCCAATCTTGTCAGATGTTTACACGATGAATAATGTTGTTCGTGGTTTAGATATTGCTGTAGACTTTGACGAGGAAAAGAATACCGTTGTCGTTGATGCTAGTGGAGAAATTCTCGATCAAGCACCATATGAGTATGTTAGCAAGATGCGTGCGTCAATCGTAGTTCTTGGACCTATTCTTGCTCGTAATGGTCATGCTAAGGTCTCAATGCCTGGCGGTTGTACGATTGGTAGTCGTCCAATCGACCTCCACCTCAAAGGTTTAGAAGCAATGGGTGCTAAAATTACCCAAGTTGGTGGTGACATTACTGCGACAGCAGAAAACCTTAAAGGTGCAACCATTTATATGGACTTCCCATCTGTTGGTGCCACTCAAAACCTTATGATGGCAGCAACTTTAGCTGATGGTGTTACAACCATTGAAAATGCTGCGCGTGAACCAGAAATTGTTGACTTGGCCCTTCTTCTTAACGAGATGGGAGCAGACGTCAAAGGTGCTGGAACTGAAACACTCGTGATTAAAGGTGTTAAAGCTCTCCATGGTACTAAACATGCAGTTGTTCAGGACCGTATTGAAGCAGGTACCTTTATGGTAGCAGCGGCCATGACTTCTGGAGATGTCCTCATCAAAGATGCTATCTGGGAACATAACCGTCCTTTGATTTCAAAATTATTGGAAATGGGTGTCGATGTTAAGGAAGAAGAAGGCGGCATTCGTGTTAAATCTGATGTTTCTCAATTGAAACCAGTAACCGTTAAAACTCTACCTCACCCAGGTTTCCCAACTGACATGCAGGCTCAATTTACAGCACTTATGGCAGTGGTAAACGGGGAATCAACCATGATTGAAACTGTTTTTGAGAATCGCTTCCAACACTTGGAAGAAATGCGTCGTATGGGACTTCATTCAGAAATTCTTCGTGATACGGCTATGATTCACGGTGGTTTGCCACTTCAAGGTGCTCAAGTTATGTCTACTGACCTTCGAGCTTCGGCAGCACTTATTCTTACAGGAATGGTGGCTGAAGGAACAACGACTGTTGGTAAATTGACACACTTGGATCGTGGTTACTATCAATTCCATGAGAAACTAGCTAAACTAGGAGCAAATATTTCACGTGTAAGTGAGGCTTAGTATGGAAACTGGTAAAGGCTATGTTTTTCGTCAATTATTACTTGTTTTGAGTGTGTGTGTGATTGGCCTTGTTTTTCTAGCTATCGGTTTGATGGTTGGCTATGCTGTTTTAGGAGAGGGCAAGGATCCGATAAGCATCTTAAAACCAGAAACTTGGCAGGCAATTGTTGCTAAATTTACAGGAAAATAAAAGGGAGTGGGCTGTCGTCCTACTCCTTTACTTATGCAGATTCATAGAAATAGGAAGAACACGATGGCAAAAAAGAAAGACATCTTTAACGAATAAACAGAAACGTCAGATTTTCTCATTGATAGCAGTCTTGGTAGTAGTTCTAGGTTATATTGGGACGAGTAATAAGCTTTCGCCTAATAATCCAATCAAGCAGGTAGCCAGTCTACTCGGAAAATCCAATAACTCCGTAAAATCTAACGGTTCAACAAGTGGTCAGTCTACACCACAAGAGCAGCTTGCTGAGACAGTGATGACTAGCTCTGTCAAGAGTCAACTTGGAAACCCATAGAATGGAATGGGGCAGGGGCCTATATTATTAATGGGAACAAGACAAATCTAAATGCTAAGGTATCTAGCCAACCCTATGCTAGTAACCAAGTTAAAACCGTTCAAGGACAAACGGTTCCTACAGTTGCGAATGCCTTGTTAAGTAAAGCGACCAGACAGTACAAAAATCGTCAAGAAACAGGGAATGGCTCAACTTCTTGGACACCAGCTGGATGGCATCAAGTTCACAATCTTTCAGGAGAGTATAGCCATGCCGTAGACCGAGGCCATTTGTTAGGTTATGCGCTAGTAGGTGGCCTCAAAGGATTTGATGCCTCGACTTCAAATCCAGAGAATATTGCTGTTCAAACTGCTTGGGCTAACCAAGCTAATAGTGAAACTTCCACAGGCCAAAACTATTATGAAAGTCTTGTACGGAAAGCTCAGGATAAAAACAAACGTGTCCGTTACCGTGTCACTTTAATTTATGATGGAGATAACCTTATACCATCAGGAACGCATCTTGAAGCCAAGTCAGCTGACGGATCCCTTGAGTTCAATGTCTTTGTTCCTAATGTACAAAGGGGATTACCCTAGATTATTATTCAGGTAAAGTAACAGTGAATTAGAGAAAGAAATAACGACTCCAATTGGGGTCGTTATTTTTAAAGTTCAAAAAACGAAAACCCACCCGCAGGTGAGTTTTTGTTTTATTCACTAGCTTGCTCCCATTGTTTAGAGAGGTAGCGAGAGTAGCTAGAAATAGCAAAGTTAACCACGAAATAAGCTAAAGCCACAATACCGTATAAGGTAAAGATTTGACTAGGTTCGTAGTAACCACCCATCAAAATCTGACTCTTACCAAACAATTCTTGTAAGGCGATAACAGAGTAAAGGAAAGAAGTATCCTTGATAACTGTTACGAATTGAGAAATGATAGATGGCAACATCTTACGAATAGCTTGTGGGAAGATAATATAAATAAAGATTTGCTTATTGGTAAATCCTTGAGACAAGCCGGCTTCCGTTTGGCCATGGTCAATAGAGTTCAGTCCCCCACGAATGATTTCTGCTAAGGCAGCAGAGGTAAAGACCGTGAAAGAGGTAATCCCTGCCGCAGTTGACTTGAGTTGGAAGACCAAGAAGATAATGAAAATCCAAAGCAAGTTAGGAACGTTACGGACGAACTCAACGTAGATAGAAGCAATCCAACGAAGGATAGGATTCTTTCCGTTACGCATCACCGCCAGAATTGTTCCGAACAGGGTAGATAGCACGATGATGAAGAAAGACAAGTAAAGGGTCGTCCACATCCCTTGTGCCAAGAATTTAAGGTTAGTAGCTGATAAAACTTCTGACATAGTGGACCTCCTTAGTAAGCTTTCTTATTCTCTTCTTCTTTACGACGTGCCCAAGTAGCTAGAGGGAAACACATGATAAAGTAGAGGAAGGCAGCCCCAGCAAAGGCCGGCACATAGTTAGTGGTATCATAAGCCCAAGCCTTAGCAGTGAACATGATATCCGCCCCAGAAATGATAGCAACTGTTGAAGTGTTCTTAATCAAGTTAACCACTTGGTTGGTCAATGGTGGCAAGATAGTACGGACTGCTTGAGGCAAGATGATGATACGCATGGTATCAGCGTAGGTGAATCCTTGAGACAAAGCCGCTTCGGTTTGACCTTTAGGAACTGCCTCGATACCTGTACGAATAATTTCAGAAATATAGGCTCCTGTGTAGACACCCACACAAAGGATAGCCGTCAATGAAATTGGGATCATGACATGACCATCAGTCAAGATTGAAATCCCATAGAAGACAACCACGAATTGCACAAGCAAGGGTGTGTTCTGGAAGATTTCGACATAAACACGTGAAATGCCACGAAGGACCTTGTTGTGAGTCGAACTCATGGCTCCAAAGATAAGCCCAAGAAGAAGAGCTACAATCAAGGCACCAATTGAAATGCCAAGGGTGTAAAAGAAACCTTTGGCAAACTGCCCAAAGTTAGCGAAGAAAGCAGCCCAACGTTCAAGAGCGAAAGGACTAGCCGTTTCAGTTAAAAGATACATAAATTCAGGACTCCTTTCTATTTATCTTCAGCCTTAGCTGGTTTCAAGTGATACTTATCGTAGAGTTTTTGAAGGCTACCATCTTTTTGCCATTTAGCAATCAAATCGTTGGTATAATCAATCAACTCTTGGTTAGACTTACTTGAAGCGATACCGTATTCTTGAGTTTTGAAACCTTCTTTCAAGGTTTTGTCTTCTTGCTTTCATAGCCAGAAAGGATAGATTTATCAACTGAGAAGGCATTTACACGGTGAGCATAAAGAGATACAGCCAATTCTGGGAAAGAACCGAGTTGAACGTAGTTGAACTTAAGGTTATGGGCTGAGGCATATTCCTGCAAGGCAGCCTTTGTTGACGCACCTTGAGAAACACCGATAGTCTTACCATTCAAATCTGAGATTTTGTTAATACCTGAATCCTTAAGAACCAAGAAACCGATTTGGTCATAGTAGTAAGGAGTTGAGATGGCGTAAGAAGCCTTACGTTCATCATTGATGGTATAGGTAGCGATAAGCAAGTCGATAGTACCGTTATCCATAAGTGGTTCACGAGTTTGCGTCGTTACTGGGATATAATTCACTTTAACTTTTAACTCATCAGCAATCTTCTTAGCAAGATCAACTTCCATACC
>JBKWCO010000052.1:0-8834 GCA_046975465.1 Streptococcus sp.
GTTATCACCAGTCAACGTGAAGCTAAAGTCACCTGCGTTCAAAGTACCATTTGAAAGTGATTTATCAAAGTCAAGGTTAACTTTAACCGCACCTGGTGTGAATGTGTTATTGAATTCTGTATCTGCTGGAAGAATGTTAGTTGCTTTAAGAACGTGGCCTTCCTTAGTAACAGTGATTGTTACTTCAGCTTTCATTGTATCGTAAGTCATACCAGCTTCTTTATTATCTGGGATAACTTCTTCTACAGTATACTTGTGAGTACCAACTTGAGTATTATCAAATGTCAAGTCATCAAAGGCAATAACACCACTAGCGCTGTTTTTCTTGGTCTGAAGAACATTACCAGTTGAATCTTTAAGAGCAAATGTAAATTCGCCTTCTTTAAGAGTACGACCTGCAAGAGCTTTACTGAAGTCAAACTTAGTCTTAACTGGAGCTACAACGCGTTGTTGTTGAAGACTTTATCATCTGCACTTGAAGCAAATCCACCAGTACCACTGTATTTAACAGAAGCTTGCAAATCACCTTTAGAGTTTTCAGTTACAGTAACAGTCATCTTAACTGTCATACCATCGTAATCGACGTTTGTATCTGCCCCTTTAACCTCAGTGATTGTGTAAGTGTAAGTATAACTTTATTGAAGCTTAATTTACTAAATGTAGCTTTACCGTTTTTGTTAGTTACAGTTTCTTCATATGAAGGAAGTGATTTGTTTTCATTGACTTCTTTAATCTTGAAGCTAAATTCACCATCAACAAGCACACGTCCTTCAATTGTTTTCAACTTCGGAGTGACTGTTACTGGTTCTTGCTTCACGTAGTAATAAACAGGTTGTTTATACGGTGTCAAAGAGTTAAGCAAGTCAACGTTAGTACCGATACCAGTAACTCCACGTTCTAATTGCGCATTTGGAGAAAGGTGACCGATATTGTCTCCTAAGAATGGAACGAATACAGTTTTATACGGTGTATATCCAGCAGCTGTTTGGAAGTTAAATGGAACTTCTTTACCATTAGGATATTGTGTGACTGCTCCGTTTTGGATTAGTTTCTGTATATGGAATAGTTGTAAGAATTGATTTCTTAACTGCTAATTCTTGCTTGTTATAATCACCTGGTTTAATTGGTTTAGTTTCTGCTAGTAACATATAACCATCGTGCTTAATGTACCATCAGAACGTTTACTTTGTTGTTTTGGATCTAGTAAGTAAACGCGAACAACTTCTGTTCCATCTTCGCCTACGATTTCTTTAATACGTTTAATCCCTGCACGCTCAGCGTCCATGAATTTCGTACCAACAGTGTAAGGACGGCTTACATAACCGATTGATCATTTGCATCAGCTGCTTGATAAAGTTGTATCCATCAATTGCGCTCTCCAGATGCTGTAGTTTTGACCTTCCATAGCTTTAAGAGTGTATGAAGCTAAGTCTACTTATTACCATTTGCTTTATAATCTTGAACAGTTACATCAGTTTTATTGGCATTAATGTTGGATTATTTTTATCAACTACTTTATAGTAGTTGTTTTATTAACTGATACTGGAATCTTGGCATTAGTATCCGTAATCGTACGACCGTTATAAACTGGTTCTACAACGTTGATAATATCTGTTGATGTACGAGCATCATAAACAGCATCGTATAATTTTTTCGTCAGGTGTAAGTTGGTGTCCTGGAGCTGCAAAGCTTGGATGCTTGCACCGACTTCATATCCGTATTGAATAAATGGTTGGTCAGTTTTACCAGGCCAGCTCCTGTACCTGGATCGTAATCTACTTGGAAAGTTAATTCACTTTAGAAGCAGATTGAGTAGTCGTGAATTTTTGAATACCACTAGAGGCAGTATTATTTCTTGTTTCAACACAGCACCAGTGTTTTTGTTGATCAATTCAACAGTTGTATCTGTTGAAGCATCAAATCTCTTGTATGCTCGAGTATAGTAGTTTGTATTGTAGCGTTCATTGAAACGAGTAAGGTCTACAATACTATAAGTGTAGACATCGCCTCTTTAGCAGCATATCCTGATGGTACTGTTTGTGAACGAACAGTTGCACCATTTGGATCCGTCATCTCAGGTGTAGCAACTTCACCGTCTTTTAAGAAAGTTGCTACAGCAACCGGCTCGTTATTGTGGTCTGTAGCGGCACGACGATTACGACGGCTGCTTCTTGTTGCCAAAGCGCCAGCATTAGTCATATCAGTTGCAGCGCGGTCAAGCGTTGCACTACGAACTGCACTGCTCCTACAGAATAAAAACGCAGAACCACGTGTTAAGACTGTAGTTGCTGCCGCAGTTTCGGCTGCTGCTGTTTCTTCAGTTACTGGAGCGGCTGTTGCTGCAGTACGATTAGCCGCTGTTGCAGCTGGAGTTGCTGCAGCAGTTGTCGCTGAAGCTGTTGTTCAACGTTGTTGCTAGCTGCATTTGTAGATGCCGCTGTAGCTGGTTTAGCTGTTTCTGTAGCAGCTTTTTCGTTGGTTTTGCAGTCTCTGCGCTGGTTTAGCTGCTTCGGGTTTTGCAGTTTCTGTAGCTTGTTTGTCAGTTGTCTCTGCGGCAGCCTTATCTGTTGTTGAAGCTTCTGGCGTCAGTTAAATGTTGACGCAGTTGCCTCAGTTGAAGATACAGCTGCAGTAGGATCGCTTGAGCTGTTGATGCTGTTGACGTCTCAACCAGGTCTGAAGAACTCGCCCTCAACTGATGAACCAGGATTTGATGAAGAAGCGTCAGGCGCTGTTACTTCATCTGCCTGTGCACTATGAGCAGCAAAAAGTGCTGTTCCTAGCAAGACTGAAGCGACACCAAACGAATATTTACGCAATGAAAAGCGTTGGCGTCTATTAAAAAAGTCTTTCATTAAAAATCTCCCTCTAAAAGATAGTTAGTTATAGGTCACATGATTATAAGTCAGTTTTCTCATAGTCATGATTCACTCCATATTCTAACATTCTGACAATTTACAGTCAAGATTTTAATCTCACTTTTTTAAAAAAAAATTAGTTATCTGACAATTCAGCCGACAACTTTCGCTCATTTTATCCTTACAAGTGTAAAACCTTGATTTTATTTGTTTTATACCGTTTTCAAATTTCTATTTTATTTTCTTTTCATTCCTAACTTTCTCAATTTTCACGGAAGATGTTAGACTTATGAGAGATTGCTCATTTTATTGGTTGATTTCCTCACTTTGATTTAATTTCACCTTCTTATTACAAACCATCCGATTCTGTAACACCCTCGATAAACCATTGATATACAATTTAATAATCCTCTTTCACGACTAAAGTCTCCCATTAGCATTTCAAAAACACTAAAAAACCCAAGCATCAAAGACTTGGGTTCATAATCTTATGGATTTCAGAGGTAAGCTCCTCTATTTTTTTCTGATATGGTTGTCATTCCAAGTCTGCAATTCTTGGTAGGACTTGACTTTCCCTTCTTCCTGAGTCGGTCTAAATGCCCTAACCGGTAACTCGTAGGCATCCTGGCCTTCAGATGCCATCCAATGGAGTAAGGTATTGAACCAGGTTTCATTGTTAATCTTGCTTGGAATGGTGTAGATCCTAGCATGTTTGGTCTTAATCGCTTCATAAGCATCCTTATGCTCTTTGGTAAAGTTGGTACTATCCATATTGAGGCTTCTGTCTTTTTCAGAAATGTAATAAAGAGCAGGCAGACTCGCAATTGGTGTTTCTTGGATGATATAGATCCTACTATTAGTTGCACCTCGGCCACATTTCAAGACCAAAAGGCTCTAAAGTCTTACGCATATCAACATTGGCGTAATCCAATTCCGAGTCCAAAGTATTCGAGTTAGCTGAATATTCATTTCCTCAATCTTTGCGTTTTGAGATTGAGGTATTTTTTATTAGAAGCAAAATCCGCTGATGACGCACCAAAAGGCATTGTAAGTAAGTTTGCCTCATTAAGCATGAAAGCCTTAGACTTGCCTGATTTAAATAATCTTCATCCCCAGTTTTTTAGCCAATTTCAAGAGGTCAATTTGTTTAGGTTTTTGATTTGGTTTTTCCGTGTCATACATATAGATATTAAAGTAGTCATACTTATAAAGTGTCTCACCCTTGGCATTTTTCTTACCAGATTCATCCCCCTTGTACTCCTGAGTGACTAAGTATTGACCAGCTACCCCACAATGTTAGACATGTTTCTATCATGACCAGGATTTGGTGTCACGAGTAAAAATTCCTTATTATCTCCGAAGGTTTTCAGTAATTTTGAACAAGGGTCTTCGTATTGCTGCCGGAATAGACAGTCACCGACTTACTGGATGTAGCTGAACCTTTGGTAGCCTTACTGCTACCACTCACAGCAAAAAAGATAGCCGTTCCTGCGATTATAAAAAGCAATGCCACTAAGAGACCGATAAAAACTATTTTTGTGGTCTTATCCCCCTTAGGTGTTGGTTTCTTTACAAACTTATTTTCCATAACAATCTCCATTTTTAGTATTGCTTTTAGTATAGCATAGGTGGAGACTGTTGATAAGGTGCATCGATGGGTCTAATAGACTGGATATTTTATTTTCATTTGACAAAATCTCTCGGACAGCGTACAATCAAGGCAACATTCGGAGGTAAATGGAGACATGAACAACTAAGTCTATTCACAATAAACCTGCTTTATTTGATAGATTGTTTTCATGTCTTTTGCGCTCTTTTTCATAGAAAATTTTATGGTGGTATCTAGTGTTTTTTTGCATCCACACCATCACTATCTCCTAGAGGGCTTTTTAGCTAGATTCAAGACGGTTCTATCTTATAAGGTAGGACTGTTTTTTGACCTTTGATATTGTTGGAAGTAAGAACCATATTTTCATGAAACATATCAACAAGCACTCAGACCTAGGAGGTCCTATGATACAGATTCAACATCTAACTATTACCCATACCAAAGATTTGCGTGAACTCGTTCATGACTTAAATCTAACAATAAGCTACTGGTGAAAAAGTCGCCATCATTGGGGAGGAAGGCAATGGAAAATCTAGTCTCCTGCCCTCTCTTGTCAATCCTAAAGCACATTTCGACCATCTTTCTTACGAGGGAACTATTAATAAACCAGATAGCCCACAGGTCTATATTCCCCAACAGATTTCGGATGACTTATAACCCTAACCCTTAACGACTACTTCTTTGCGGATACTTATGACCTAGACTATGCTACCCTCTATCGTCTGGCTGATGAACTTCATTTTGATAGTGAGCGTTTTGCTAGCAGTCAGCTTATCTCCTCTCTGTCAGGTGGCGAGAAACTCAAAATTCAACTCATCCGAGAATTAGCCCGTCCCCACGACATCATTTTTCTTGATGAGCCCTCAAACGATATGGACTTGACTACTATGACTTGGCTAAAAGATTTTATCAAACATTCTGATCAAACCACAATCTATATCTCACATGACGAGGACCTCTAAGCCAGACGGCAGATACTATTATCCATCTGGAACTGCTTAAACGTCGTCGACAAGCCAGGACCAGTGTGGAGCACCTCAACTATGATAACTATAGTCAACAACGCACTGATACCTTCCAACAACAGATGCAGCAAGCAAAAACCGAGAAAAAAGCCTATGACAAGGCCATGGCCAAGCATCGTCGTATCAAACAAAATGTCCAAACTACCCTACGTAATACGCATGACAGCACGCAAGGACGATTGCTTGCTAAAAAGATGAAAGCAGTCCTCTCGCAAGAAAAACGCTACGACCGCCTTGCCCAAGATATGACACAAATGCCTGATAAAGAAGACAGTATTGAACTATTCTTCTCTCATATCACTCCTCTACCTCAAGGAAAATATCTCTTAAATCTAGATGAAAAGCAGATAAACATAGCTCCTCACCTGACCATTGACCATCTCAAACTCTCTTTGAAAGGCCAGGAAAAAATTGGTATTGTGGGAGATAACGGCTGCGGTAAATCCACTCTCTTACACTATCTCTACCAAAAACTTAGTCAGAAGACAGACCTGACTATTGGCTACATGCCTCAACGTTATGACACTATCTTGCCACTGGATTTGTCTCCAATAGCGTTTTTGAGTAAGACTGGCGACAAGTCTGAACGAGAAGTTATAAGCTCCCATCTCGCTAATCTCAACTTTAGTCATGATGAAATGAACCATGCAATCTCTGATTTATCTGGAGGACAGAAAGGAAAACTACTCCTGCTACACCTGGTCTTAGAAAGCCCTCAGCTCCTTATCTTAGATGAACCAACCAGAAATTTTTCGCCCACCTCACAACCCCAAGTCCGACAGCTCTTCGAGAACTATCCAGGGGCAATTCTGACGGTATCGCATGATGTCAACTACCTCAGACAAGTTTGCCAAAAGATATATCGCCTGGACTCACACGAATTAAAAGAAGTTGAGATTTAGGATATCAAATCTATCGTTTTTACAAGGAAAGCCTCAAAAAAGTCATTTTCTTCATATACAAAAACTCAGTCAAAACCTGAGTTCTTTTAGTCTTAATCAATTTCCAGACCACCGGTATAAAGTCGGTAGTAGGTACCACCTTGTTCCATAAGGCTGTCGTGGTCACCACGTTCAATGATTCGTCCGTGGTCCATAACCATGATAACGTCAGAGTTGACAATGGTTGAAAGACGGTGGGCAATAACGAAGACCGTACGTCCTTCCATAAGTCGGTCCATCCCCTCTTGGACCATTTTTTCAGTACGAGAGTCAATAGAGGATGTCGCCTCGTCAAGGATAAGAACCGGTGCATTGGCAAGGGCAGCACGCGCAATGGCAATCAGCTGACGTTGTCCGTTAGACAAGCCTGCACCATCGTCTGTCAGAACAGTGTCGTAACCATTGTCCAGATGTTGAACAAAGGAATCCACGTTAGCAATACGAGCAGCTTCAAGAATTTCCTCGCGAGTCGCATCAGAACGGCCGTAGGCAATATTTTCAGCGATAGTCCCTGTGAAGAGATGGGTATCTTGAAGCACGATACCAAGTGATCGGCGAAGAGAATCTTTTTCAATCAATTTAACATCAATTCCATCATAGGTAATCACGCCAGATTGGATGTCGTAGAAACGATTAATCAAGTTGGTAATTGTCGTCTTACCAGCACCTGTCGCACCGACAAAGGCAACCTTTTGCCCCTTATCCGCATAGAGGTTAACGTCGTGAAGGATTTGTTTCTTACCATCGTAAGAGAAATCAACATCTCGGAAGACCACATTTCCGACCAACTCGACCAACTCGTAGTCGCCATTTGGACGTGGATGCTTCCAAGCCCAGTGGTTGGTTTTCTTGTCTGTCACAACCATTTTCCCATCTACCAATTCGTAGTTGACCAAAGTGACCTTACCTTGATCCACTTCTTCTGCTTCATCCAGAAGGTCAAAGATACGGTCGGCACCAGCAAGGGCCATAAGAACAAAGTTAAGTTGTTGAGAGACCTGAGTAATAGGACCGTTGAAGGAACGGTTCAATTGTAGGAAGGCCATGAGACCACCGATAGTCAAGCCACCCACACCATTGAGGGCAAAGACCCCACCGACCAAGGCAGTCAAGACGAAGGAAACATTTCCTAAGTTCCCAAGAATTGGCATGAGAACATTGGCATAGCGATTAGCCAAGTAAGAAGATTCAAAAAGTTGCTCGTTAATCTTGTCAAAATCAGCCATGCTTTCTTCTTCGTGGACAAAGGCCTTGACCACTTTTTGACCTGACATCATTTCTTCAATGAAGCCATTTTCAATCCCCAAATTCTTTTGTTGTTCACCAAAGTAACGGCCTGATTTAGCTGATACATTTTTGATGACCATAAACATGATACCTACCATAACTAGGACCACGATAAAGAGAAGAGGACTAACCGTAAGCATGGTTACAGTCACCCCGATAAGGGTAATGGCCGTTTATAACAACTGTGGAATGGATTGCTCAACAGCCTGACGGAGAGCATCGATGTCGTTGGTGTAAATAGACATGATGTCACCGTGTTGGTGAGTATCAAAGTAGCGAACGGGCAGCTTTTGCATACGAGCAAAGAGCTGATTACGAAGGGAACGCAGAGAATCTTGCGAAATCGTCGCCATGAGGAGTGATGACACATAGTTGGCAATCACACCGATAAGACAGAACACAGCCACTGAAGTCAAGAAATGTAAAAGAGGACCAAAGTCATGGCTACCAGATTTGAGCATGGGCTGAACGTAAACGTCAACCAAGGACTGAATAGAAGCCGTCAAATTGACCGTTGCCAAAGAAGCAACAACAATGAGTATAAAGGCGATAGAAAGTGAAAGTTTATAGTCTTGCCACAAAAAGCGCAAAAGTCTTGCTAAAGAGCCCCAGTTAGCTTTTTTCTTATTTTGCATCTGCTACTCCTTTCCCTTGTGTTTGCATCTTGTAGACGTCACGATAAATGGCATTGTTAGCCACCAATTCAGCGTGAGTACCAATGGCATCGATTCGGCCATCATCCATAACAACGATGCGGTCTGCATCTTGGATGGATGAAATACGTTGACCGATGATAATCTTAGTGGTGTCCTTAAGACTTGATGCCAAACCTTGACGAATCAAACTATCAGTCTTGGTATCAACCGCTGATGTTGAATCATCAAGAATCAAGATTTTTGGATTCATGAGGAGGGCACGTGCAATACAGAGACGTTGACGTTGTCCCCCTGAGACATTGGCTCCACCACGTTCAATCTTGGTGTCATAGCCATCCTTAAACTCTTGGATAAATTCATCAGCTTGGGCAATCTTACAAGCTTCAATGATTTCCTCATCTGTCGCCTGTTTATTTCCCCAACGCATATTTTCCTTAATGGTTCCTGAGAAAAGGACG
>JBKWCO010000053.1:0-8798 GCA_046975465.1 Streptococcus sp.
CTCCCTCTGCCATCCAACTGAAATACCGTAGCCCGAATGACTTCCCATATAGGTGGGAAAGAATAGCTGAAAAATAATGGCACCAGTCATGGCGATGATGACTAGGATAAATAAGACTCTTAAGAATTTGTTCATTGGTTTGCTCCTGAAATCTTCTATAAAAATATTCCCAACTAGTCTAACACAAATATTGCAAAGAAAAAACCAACCTTTCGGCTGATTCTTTATCTATTACTCTTCTTTCAACTTAGCCAATTCTTGGGCAAGTAGTTTAAGGGCTACTTGTGGGTTGGCTTGGCCTTTGGTTGCTTTCATGAGGAAGCCGGTGAAGGCCTTGTCTGCGTTACGTTTACCTGACTTGAAGTCGGCTACAGCTGCTTCATTATCTGCAAAGACGGTGGATGATTGGAATCAAGACTTCAGGTCTGAAATCTGTACCAACCAGCTTTTTCGACGTATTCACGCGCACCGCCACCGTTTTTCGCCAAGTAACGAAGACTTTCTTGGCAATCTTAGAAGAAATCGTTCCATCTTCGATGATGGCAATCATTTCTACCAAATTTTCTGGTGTCAATTGGATTTCTTCCAGCGTTTTACCTTCTGCATTCAAGAATTGTGCGACTTCACCTTGGAGCCAGTTAGACACTTGTTTGGCATCGCCACCAAGGGCTACTGCTGCTTCAAAGAAGTCTGAAGTAACTTTCGTAGCTGTCAATTGGTTGGCATCATAGTCAGACAAGCCAAGCTCTGCCACATAGCGAGCACGACGGTCTTTTGGAAACTCTGGCAACTCAGTACGCATTTCCTCAATCCACTCATCTGAAATTTCAAACAATGGAAGGTCTGGTTCTGGGAAGTAACGGTAATCCGCTGCTCCTTCTTTGACACGCATAAGGATAGTGCTCTTATTAGCTTCATCATAACGGCGTGTTTCTTGACGAATGACACCACCTGAACGCAAGATTTTCGCTTGGCGTTGCACTTCGTATTCAAGACCTTTACGGACGTTTGAGAAAGAGTTCAAGTTTTTCAACTCAGTCTTGGTACCAAATTCCTCTTGACCGTATGGGCGAAGAGAAATGTTGGCATCCACACGCATAGATCCTTCTTCCATCTTGACGTCCAAATACTGTGTACTGGATGACTTCTTTCAAAGCTGTCAAATAAGCGTAGGCTTCTTCTGGAGAACGCATGTCCGCTTCAGATACGATTTCAATCAATGGAACCCCTTGACGATTAAGGTCTACGTAAGAGAATCCGTCTGTTCCGTGGGTGTTCTTACCAGCATCTTCTTCCAAGTGGGCACGTTCAATCCCGATTTTCTTAGTTGAGCCGTCTTCCAATTGCACTTCAATCCAACCGTTATATCCGATTGGCTCGTCAAATTGCGAAATTTGGTAGGCCTTTGGATTATCAGGGTAGAAATAGTTCTTACGGTCAAAGTGCATGTGCTGATGGATATCCATATTCAGCGCCAAAGCAGCCTTGATACCAGCATCCACAACACCCTTGTTCAAGACAGGAAGCACCCCTGGGAAAGACCAGTCAATCACATTGGTATTGGCATTTTGCTCGTTCCCAAAGTGAGCAGAGGTTGGTGAGAAAATTTTTGAGTTTGTATTCAATTCAACGTGGACTTCAAGTCCGATGACTGTTTCAAAGTTCATTAATTGTCACCTCCGAAAATAAGGGGTTGTTGCTTGTGGTAATCCGTCGTTGCTTCAAAGGCAGCTGCAGCTTGGTAGATGGTTTCTTCAGAATACTTAGGACCAATCAACTGCAAACCAACTGGAAGACCTTGTGCAAAACCTGCAGGAATCGAAATCCCTGGAAGACCTGCCAAGTTGACTGGAATAGTCAAGAGGTCAGCCAAGTACATGGCAACCGGATCATGGTTGAGCGAATCCAAATCAAAGGCTACACTTGGAGCTGTTGGACCAAGGATAAGATCATAATCCGCAAAGACTTTTTCGAAGTCTTGGATAATGAGGGTACGGACTTGACCAGCTTTCTTGTAGTAAGCATCGTAGTAACCAGATGACAAACTAAAGGTACCAAGCATGATACGGCGTTTGACCTCATCGCCAAAGCCTTGACTACGAGTGTTCACGTAGATATCATCCAAGTTTTTAGCATCTTCTGCACGGAAACCATAGCGAATACCGTCGAAACGTTGCAAGTTTGAAGAAGCTTCAGATGAAGCGATGATGTAGTATACGGCAACCCCGTATTTAGAATGAGGCAGGCTGACTTCTTCGACAGTTGCTCCCAATTTTTCAAAGTGTTTAGCCGCATTGAGGATGGTTTCTTTGACTTCTGGGTCAATCCCTTCGCCAAGATATTCCTTAGGAAGGGCAATCTTCATGCCTTTAATGTCTTGACCAATCTTAGAAGTAAAGTCTGCAATACGGACTGGCGCAGATGTTGAATCCTTGGCATCTTCACTGGCAATAACATTGAGCAATTGGGCATTTTCCTTAACGTTTGTGAAAAGGTACCAATTTGGTCCAATGAGCTACCAAAAGCAATGAGACCGAAACGAGAAACCGTTCCGTAAGTTGGCTTAAGACCAACAATCCCGTTAAAAGCTGCTGGTTGGCGAATAGAACCACCTGTATCGAACCAAGAGACAAGCGGACTTGTCCTGAGGCTACAGAAGCGCTGAACCACTTGATGATCCACCAGGACCTTGCTGTGGTCCCAAGCATTCTTGGCTGGTCCATAGTAAGATGTTTCACCAGATCCACCCATAGCAAATTCATCCATGTTGGTCTTCCCGATGACAATCATATCTTTGGCTTTGGCATTTGCAACAGCTGTCGCATCAAAGAGTGGCTCGTAGTTGTAGAGCATTTTTGATGCCGCAGTAGTCAAGATGCCATCTGTTGAGATATTGTCTTTGACAGCGAGTGGAATCCCTGACAAGAGGTTATCTGCATCAATTCCCTTTTCATCAATGGCCTTGGCTTGCGCAAGAGCCACTTCTTCTGCCACTGTCACAAAGGCATTGACTGCTTCTTCACGCGCCTTGATATCGTAAAGCGTTGCTTGGGTCAATTCCGTTGCCGAAATTTCCTTAGAGACAAGGAGGTCGTGCAACTCTTCAATGGTTTTATGGTTGAATGACATTAGGCATCTCCTCCATCTTCTAGGATAGCTGGCACCTTGATGTAGTAATTGTCTTTTTCAGGTACATTTTTAAACAAGCGGTCACGGTCAGTCCCTTTTTCAGCAACATCCGGACGCAATACGGTCTTGCGGTCAGCCATGGTCGTTGTTGGGGCAACACCTGTTGTGTCCACTTCTTCCAACAATTCCACCATGTCGACAATTTTAGACAAGGTTGTCGCAAATTCAGCTGTCTCTTCTGGAGAGAATTTCAATTTTGAAAGATTGGCAACGTGGGTTACCTCTTCTTGCGTAATTTTCATCTTGCTTCCTTTCGTGAAATGATGATTTTTCAATACCTCTATTTTACCATAATTTAGCTATTTTGCAGAGGATAAAATCTGTAAACTTTTTTGTCACTACAGTTTACAAATAAGCTTTCAAAACACTTATCTATGGCTATCAAGAGCTTTCTCCAAGCCTCTAGAATTTCAGGTTTCAAATACTGTTTGCCAGGTCATATGAAACGGTGCATAACTCAAGATCCTTCTAAGGCAAATACAATTTTATCCGCCATCAGAAACAAGCAGGTCCTCATCCATAGTCTCGCTAAGTATAAATAGCCATTCTCACCATCTTTGATGAAGGTTGGATTGCCGTAACGGGCATCAAAACCAACCAGGGCTAAACCACTCCACCGCTTCCATCAGGGTCAAACCAAAGGTCTCCCACTGAGAGGTGGTCTGGGGTAGACGTCTGCAAATCCGCATGTCCTCTAAGTTGGATGTAACTTCGCCCCAAAGTATCAATTAGATCTTGTAGTTTTCTTGCTCCCCACCTTTACCGTAGATGTCAAAGCGAAGGTTAGGCTCTTTTTGATGGGCAAGGGCAACGGCTCTTATGGCCAAATCCAGCGTTTACGTGGGTCCAATCGCGAAGCCGTCATCAAACTAAGGGCCATCTCTCCTCTGGAAAACTAAGCTATCCAAATGTCCCACTGCTAGGGCATAAATAGCGGCGTTGTGACCCTTGTTTTGCGGGGTATTTTCTAAAACAGCCTTTTTGTGCTTCAGTAGCTGTGATAAAAATCAAACGTGGGCGTACTTAAAGATGTAATAATACTCATAGTAGAGGTCGCCATTTTCAAACTCATGCTCTGAATGAAAAACGAAGCCTAACTTTGCAGGTGTATCCAATTCATAAATCGGTCGCATAAACTCCATCAAGGAGGCCCTATCCAGCAACAAGATATCCGCAGTTGTCAGCGGAAGTCTTGTTAGAAAACGACGCATGACCTCTGTTTTTGTTACTAAAATCTCAGTTCCCAACCTATATAACCAGCTGGTCCCTTGCTTGAGTTCTTCAAAGCGATGCGACCATCTTATTTATTGAAACTTCTTCGGATGATGATGCCTTTTTCAAAGTATTCTGTGACTAATTTACTTGTTCCATACCACTCACGCTTCAACAGCATACCATTCGTGGTAGTCTACATACCGCACACACCCTTTTATGGTCCATTTAAGATAAAGAATCCCATCAGAAAGGCATAAAGACTCTATTTCGCTTGCTCTTCAAGTCTAGACGTGTCAGCAAATTTTGCTGCAGGACTACTGTCAAAGATGGGATATGACTCTTGATCTGTAAAGCAAGATAGGCATGGAGGAGTTCTTCGTGGCGGTGCCCCAAAGAAAGATAATAATCTAATTTATAGGGTTGGCCATGTCGTAAAGAGAATAGCTGGCTTATTTAATTCACGTAGCATCAAAGCTCTAGACGCTCACATCGACACCATTAGGCTCAAAACCCACCAATAGGTTAAAGGTGTAAATTGTCATCTTCTTCCCCCTTCAATCTAGTAAAGAAAGCTAAGATTTCTTCTCTCTCGGCGAGTTTCAAAACCTCTTTCTGACTTTCAAGAGCCTTAGGGTAAAACTCTGCTTGCTGTAAGAGTTGTCGGAAATCTTGCTCTAGTTCCGCTAAGGAAGTATAGACCGTTGGTAAGCCCTTATAGTAGTGACGATGAACCGTTGATTCTAAGCCATAAAGTAGCTGCCCATTTTCAATCGCATCCAATGTTGCATCAGACACTTCACTTCCATAATTCAAGTCTAAATAAATGAAACATTTCCTTAGTAGCTCTTGGTATTTCTCCTGACGAATCCCTGGGTAAAGATGGACATTTCCCTTATCTTCGAGACAAGTCAATTTAGGTCCCATACTAGTTTGGGCTCCGATGTGAAAGTCAATATCCGGAAAAGCATCAACCAAGTCAGCAAGTCCCTCAATATTTTCAGAAGCAGTCATCACCATAGCCTGAGGCACAAAAGTCTGAGAACCTTCTTGTTTAGCACCAGCTAAATAAATCATGCCTGACTTACGTTCCTCTTGAGGATAATAATTAGTAATCAAAACATGATTCACTTGATTTGAACAAACTCAAGACCATCATGACTGTCGGAACAG
This sequence comes from Streptococcus sp., assembly GCA_046975465.1. GTDB lineage: Bacteria > Bacillota > Bacilli > Lactobacillales > Streptococcaceae > Streptococcus. The sequence continues at coordinate 5,575 of JBKWCO010000053.1, forward strand.
TAGACAACCACCAGAGTTCAGGGTCTGCAAGACTGGGATTAGATTGGAATCCATACAGATGATAGCTTCGTCTGACTTGAGGACCTGAGCCAAAACAGACTTGGTCAATTCTTCCCTACCTGAGAATATCCTATCTATTTTAGCGCCCTGATCAATCAGGTAACCATCTTGAATATAGTGAAGCAAGACCTCTTCTTGGTTACGATTAAAGTAAATATCATCATGCCTTGCCCCTGATCATCCAGAAGACGCTGTTTGGTCCGCCAACCATAGCGATTATAGTCGTCTATCGCAAGGACTTTCCCCTTGTCCAAACCATTGGACTTGTTTGACCGTACGTTCCTTTAGATTGTCACGAAAAATGACACTAGCACGACGGTCTTGACCATCAAAAATATAGGTCGTAATTCCCAAAGTCCACAATTCCCAATATAGAGGAACTGACAAATCGTTAAAAAAGAGTGGTTTACCTTGATAATCTTCCTCAGAGGAATAAATAAATGACGATGCTAAACTAATAGTGTCCTTATCAATATCCGTTTCAAAATTCGTGTAAAACACACGCGACTGAATACCAAAGAACTAGTAATCTTCAGTTTTTCGGTTGCCTGACTGGGTTCTTGTGCAATAATTAGATATTTATCCTTTTGACTGCTTTAAGCAATAAATAGCCTAACCCTCAACCTTTATTGCTCCAAAATCTCAAGCAACCTGCGCCGTCTTATAGGTCTCAGTATCTTGAAGATTAGCTTCTTCCATCTTTTCAATCGCCCGTTTTAGACGCGTCTTATAAATATAACGGTGCCAGGTCAAATCATAGCTCAACATACCTAGCAAAGCTAGTTTTCATTCTTAGCTTCCATCTCATCTAAAACACGCTTCAATCAGACCTGCATAGCGTATCCTTGACCCACTCGGTACCAGTAGATACATTCTCAGTATGAACCACACGATTGGCCTTTAATAAGAGTTTGTACATCAGAAATTATCTTCAACATTTACCGACAGGAAAACGAAGGTCCTCGAATATGAAAATCTGTAGAGTTTCATCATGGCACACGCCCAAGCCATATCTCGTGTCTCTTGAATGGCATCCTGATTTATGATGTCTCTTCCTTCATGGGGCTTTTAGAATAATCGTTCTCCGTTACCTTAATCAAAACTTACTTGTACTCATTGAACAAGTTATAGTTAATACAAACATCTGCTTCATACTTTTTAAGCTGAGTGTAAGGTCTCCACATAGTCCTCTGTTACCCAGTCATCTGGGTCTACAAAAGTGATGTAATCACCTGTGGCTAAGTCAATTCCTGTATTTCGGGCTGCAGATAAGCCCCCATTAACTTGTCGCACATAGCGAATACGCGAATCTCTCTTGAAAAATTCCTTGCAAATCTCCTCTGAATTGTCAGGAGAACCATCATTGACAAGAATGATTTCAAGGTTTGGATAAGTCTGATTCACTATCGTTTCCAAACACTGCTTCAGGTAAGCTTCCACATTATAAATGGGAATCACAATACTCACTACTTTATTTTCCATGGTCTATCTCTCAATCGTATCTATATAGTCTCGAACTACCTCTACCATTTGGTCTACTTGGTCATTCTTGAACACTTGATTTTTTCCAGTGTGGTCATGATTGGTCCCTTCAAAGAGAAAATTGAAGCCCCAACTGATGAATCGTTTCTGTGATATGATCAACCTCGTCAAATGGGTTGATATCCAAATAAAATCTATTTTTTCCAAAACCTTCGACTGGTCAATGGATCAAAGGATGGATAGAGAATAAGGTTTGGATACTGCTCTAATTTCACCAAATTAAACCCGAAATGAGAATGAGCCAAAACATGAAAAGCACATCTGGAAGAGCCTGCAGTAAATGTTCCAATTCAAAGATGTCTGCCGTATTAGTATAAATAGCCGTATGGTAAGAAAATCACCTACCATATCACTAAAGCTAGCTTTAAGGATGGCTTCTCAATAAGATGTCTTCCAAGATAGGGCATAATAAACCACCAAATATCTCTGAAACGGTTGAAACGCTTAGAGGTCCAAGGTTTATTGTGAGAGGTGTAATGAATAACCGCTGGCACCCCTTAAAACATCATACCAATCCAAGTCCCCATATCTGTACTGATCCTTGTCAGAGCCTACTGGAGATTATAAGTCCATGGAAGTTGGTGCCAGGCGTCTTTAAAATAAAGATTCAAAATCCCTTGATCGCCATAAACATTTTGATGATGTTCCTTAGTTAATTCAAAGAGACTCTGTCACCTTGTGTTGTCGCCACCAATCGATGTCAATAATCATCAAACCAGCATTAAACCTTCTGTCGTCGTCGGATGATCACCATTGCCCAATGCCAAATTCGCTTAAATCTACTTCAAAAGTGGTGACAAATCCTGCGTAAAAATCATATCGCAATCCAAATAGAGAACACGATCTTCTTGAACAAACTCGGAATCATAACGGAAAAGTCGCATAATGAATATGCGCACTGGACGAAAATTGTTTAAAGCTTTCAGACACACGACAATTAAGAATTTCAGAATCAATAGCTTCTAAACGACGATTCATCAACGTAAACCATTCTGTTGGTAAATTCTCATTTAGCACATAAATTTTCCACTGCCCTTGATGTGCACACAAAGATTTAAGAGCTACCTCTAACTTTTCCATATAGGATAGCTCAGCTACAAATACAACTGATTTTTTACCCATGTTTTCTTCCTCTCAAACTCTAACAAGAATATCATTTTTTAGAAAACATTACAATTTCTATCCCTTACAAAAAAGCCAACCCTAAGGCTGACTTTAAATGGAGATCAATTTTCTCTTAGTGCTCCTTATATGCGTAAAACAGGATTCAGACTAGCACATAGCTTAGAACACCCAACACCTCTCAACTCATAGATGCTTAGTCGAGAACACATACCCTATTCTACAGAGGCACCGTTACTTGCGATAACTTCTTTATACCAGTTAAATGATTTCTTCTTAGAGCGTTTAAGGCTACCATTACCATCGTTGTCACGATCCACATAGATGAAGCCATAACGTTTCTTCATTTCACCAGTTCCAGCAGAAACAAGGTCGATACAGCCCCATGTTGTGTAGCCCCAAAGCTCTACACCATCTTCATTGATAGCATCACGCATGGCCTTGATGTGGGCTGCCAAGTAGTCGATACGGTAATCATCTTCGACATAACCATTTTCATC
>JBKWCO010000054.1:0-8718 GCA_046975465.1 Streptococcus sp.
ATATTATCCCCAAGGATGAGGTCCATAAAAACAAATTTTGCTTCTTGCCCCATTTCCCTGAAAATCTTAGCACGATAGGCCTGAGCATATTCGACACCACTGCTGGCCCAACCTATGCCTAAATTAATGTTATATACTGTCATAATTTCCTTATTTTATGGGAAATGGCTGATGATATCTCCTTTTTTAGTGACTTGCACCTGACTAAGGAGAAGATTACGAACCATATCCTTTCTGATTTGACGTTTCATGGCTTCAAAGCCCTTGTAGGCCTCTTGGTAATATTCGACAATAGGGTTTTTTGACTCAATTGTTGACTACCAATAGCCATTTGAAGTTGTTGCAGATAGTCTACCTGCTCTACCCAGTTGTCATCCACAGCCTTAAGCATGGCTAAACGTTGGAAATACTCATTGAGTTCCTTAGTTTTCAACTCCTGCTTCTTGGCTTCTAGCTCACGATAGGCAAACTGATAAATGAGTTCCAAGACTTCTTCACGATTGTTAAGATCCAAATCTTTAGGAATTTCATTGATGCGGAAGCTGATATTACGCAAGATAAAGTGATAGAGATTTTCTGCTTTTGAGAAATCTTCATCAGCCACAGCTTGGTCGATAAAGTCGTCAAGTACCTCATCGATAACAGTATCCAAGCCTTGATTGTGGAAGATGAGACGGTCACGTTGGGCATAAATCATCTCACGTTGGATGTTCATACTTTCTGCGAATTCAAGCGTCTGACGACGTGAAGTACGACCAGAACTTTCACTGGCTTCTTGGGCTTTTGAACCAATTTACGGTACTTACGACCGGTCAATTCCTTAGGCTCAATGTGGTCACTAATGGCATATTCTTTGTAAGTACGGTGAACCCATGATGGACCGTATTTCTTAATCACATCGTCTTCAAGTGAGACGAAGAATTTAACATACCAGGGTCCCCTTGACGTCCAGAACGGCCACGAATTTGCAGGTCAATACGTTGACTTTCCATACGTTCGGTACCGATAACTATCAAACCTCCGAGTTCAGCTACACCCTTACCGAGCTTGATATCCGTTCCACGTCCAGCCATTGAGGTCGCAACCGTCACGGCACCCATTTGTCCTGATTCGGCAATCATTTCCGCTTCACGTGGTGCATTGTTGGCATTCAAGAGATTATGAGCAATTCCTTCACGCAAAAGCAGGGAAGAATAAAGCTCTGACATTTCTACCGACCCAACGAAAATCAAGATGGGGTTGCCTTTTTCATGGTAGTGCTTGACATACTCTAAAGAGGCAAAGACCTTCTCTGGTAGGGTCGCATAAATCTTATCAGGATAGTCGATACGTTGTTTCTTACGGTTAGTTGGAATTTGAATGACCTTCATGCCGTAGGTGTCTAGAATTCTTTTTCGGCTACCTTACCAGTCCCTGTCATCCCTGAAATTTTCTGGAATTTTTTAAAGAGACTTTGGTAGGTGATGGAAGCCATAGCTCTGGTTTCTTGTGACAGGGCCACTAATTCCTTGGCTTCGATAGCTTGGTGGAGTCCACCTTGGAGCTTGGTTAATCCAAGAGACGACCTGTTGATTTGTCAAGGAGCACCACTTCTGGCCCCTTCTTGCCATCTCGAATAATGTAGTCCTTGTCCTTTTTATAGAGCAAGTGGGCACGAAGTGAAAAGAGTAGGTGGCGGGCAAAGGTACTATTTTCCTCATCGTAGAGGTTGCCGATACCAGATAACTTCGGCAGCCTTAGCCCCCTTAGTCGTCAACCAAACTTCACTTTTTTCCTCTTTAAAGACATAGTCTTCACCCTCGACCAAGGTGGTCATAAGCGTATCCATCATCCCATAGTAGTTGGACTGAACACGAGGCGCACCAGAAATAATCAAGGGCGTCTGGGCACTATCAAGAAGGACCGAGTCCACCTCATCTACAATGGCATAGTTAAAGGGACGCATGTATTTCCCGTCTTGGTTAGAAGCAAGGTTATCAATCAGATAGTCAAAGCCTAGGCTGGCATTGGTCGTATAAACGATGTCCGATTGGTAGATGGCACGCTTTTCAGATGGATCCATCTCATTACTGCCTTCTACACAGGGAACACCAATCGTCAAACCTAGAAATTCGTAAACTTGCCCCATTTCTTCAGCGTCACGGATAGCCAAGTATTCATTGGTCGTAACCAGGATGGCTCCTTGGCCTGACAAGGCATTCAGGTAGACCGGCATGGTAGCCGTTAGGGTCTTACCTTCACCTGTATTCATCTCGGCTATATGACCTTGGTGCATGACAATGCCTCCCATGACCTGAACATCATAGGGGAACATGCCTAGCACGCGCTTATCCGCTTCACGAACAACCGCAAAAGCTTCTGGAAGAAGGTCATCCAAGCTTTCTCCTTGGGCCAAACGCTCCTGAAATTCCTGCGTTTTATTTTTCAACTCTAGGTTGCTCAAACCAGCCATTTCATCAGCTATGTCATTGATTTCCTTGAGTATCTCCTTAACAGGGAGAATAGGATTCAGTTGTTTAAACATGTTCTTCTCCTGTTTCTTCCAGTTTTAAGCTGTAGAAATCAGCTCTTTGACCCCAGCACTCAAAAGCGAAATACTATAGGTATAAGCTTCGTGTGGGTAGACAAAGGTCATCTGGGTACTCTTTTCAATGAGCTGTTTGATTTCATTGTCATAACGGTCCAAAAAGCTGACTTTCAAAAAGACTGAGCCAGTTGGGACGGCTTCGAGATTGGCCGTCAAGTCGTAGCTATGCCCCTTTTTCAAAAGTGGGAGGGCAGGCTGGGTACGATCAGCTTGATAGTTTTGGATGGCCATCCAAGACTGGATTTCCGTTCCTGATGGCACCAAAGGATTGTAAAATTGCACAGAACCATCTTGGCGTTTAACAATTTTTGAGCCATACATGTAGGCTTTGTGGTTTAAGCCCCACAAGATTTCTGATTTCTTGTTTCTGAACATTCTTACTCCTTCCTTCCAAAATCATTTTCTAAAATCATACGATAAAAATTGAGAAACCAAGTTGTCGCCGTAGCAGAGTCATCGTTGTGTCGACCTGATGTTCCCTTGCTAAGAATCTTAGACCCCGAGTAATAGAGAGACTTGGTGATATCCTCGTAAGCCGTCGGATCCATATCCTCGTCCTTCATGTAGGAAAGACCAAAGGTCGTGTTTGAAAAATCTGCTTTTTTAAACTTATCCCAGAACTTCTGATTAAGGGCCTCAACACCGTCATTATCCAAACGTCCTGTCTGCAAATGCAAGACATCAATTCCTGTCGGGAAAACCTCTGGTGCCAAAAGTCTAGCACGATTACCGATAGTACCAACATTGGCTAGAGGTTTAGACATGATAATGGCATGAGGTTCAAAGTCCGCGCCATAGTACATAGATGGGAAAGTTCCCATGGACATCCCAGAGAGAATAAGTTGATCACTGTCAAAGCCTAGGTAATCCAAATAATGTTGGATAGTATCCTTGATACTATTTTCAAGCTCTTCAGTTCCCATGTAGAAAGCTCCCCCCTCTAGGCGAGGATCAGAAAATAGCAGGAAAGGTGTCTCCATGGCCCTCATCATACCAAATCCTTCAAAACCTTCGGCAGGACGAAAACCTGAAAAGTAGACAGACAGCGGTGGCTTGAAATCCCCAGGATAAAAGAAATAATTGATTTCCTGACGTTTACTATCATGGAGAATACCACCACCCAGGACAAACTTCCCAAACTGGAAGCGAGTCAAGCGTTGGTGGAGCCCACCAATGGTAATCTTACCCTGTCCCTTCATCTCCAGACTCGCTGACAAAAGGAAGGTCCTATCCTCATCAAGGACAATAGCTCCCTTGCGCATTTCTTCTTCTGAAACGATGTAGGTCTTGAAGATATCTACAACTGAACCTTCTGGCACAAGATTGAGAATTAAACGGCACTCGCAGGTCTCATCTTTGTCAAATTCCAACCAAAGTTCAATAGGATTTTCCTTGCTGGCTCTGATATTATAGGTCCAATCTAAAACCGGCGTATACTCCTGACCATAATCACCTGACAAAATCACACTCTCATAACCATGATAAGTCACTTGTCCCGTGAAATTGGGGTTGGCTTGAATCCTAAATGGAAACAATTTATCCCCATATTGACCTGAAAAAAGCGCTTTAGAAAGGGTAATAATCAGCTGGCCTTGATTTGAAAAATCCGTCGGAACAGCGCAAATTTCCTTCAGAAACTGAAGAAGGCTCTCGTCTGATACTTTTATGGTTTGGTCAAAGAAAACAGTATGAGGAATCAAACATTCTCTAATAGCCATCAATTCCTCGAGCCCTTCAGGACTATCTACAAGAACTGCTGTGAAAGTCTTGATTTCGTCAGCTTCAATGGTTTCTTGCAAGGTCTCTAGCTGACCAAGAGGACTAAAATACCAATTCATATTTTCAGGAATTTCCTGATTTTCTGACCAGTTAGCTGATCCAACTTGTAGTATTTTCAAGCGTTTATCCTTGGCCATGCTGCTCCTCCTTCAACCAATTTTCCCATTTTTGCACCAAACGGTCTCCTGTATTTTCCTTAATTTTCTCAATAGAGTAGATAAGCGAACGGTTCCAGTTGTTCAACTGACCCAAATAGTAATAAGCTCCCTTTTCAAAATCAGACAAGTGCTTCAAGATATAACCATTTTCTTGATGGGTCACATACTCAGACGCCACTCGGTTAATCTGTGGAATACCGGCACTAATTCCTGCGATTTGGGTATAGCGGTTAGCTCCTTACTCAAGTCGACAATGAGTCGTGTAAACTGAAGGGACTTGATAAGAGCCGTCTCGTCACGGAGGTCTTGGAATGAAAAACGACTGATGATTTCATTGTTTTCTTCCAATCTATTTTCCGCACCACTACTTTCAACAACCTCTTCAAAGACTTCTGAGCTAAAACGTTCGTCAATCATTTTTTCAACTTGATGTTCCAAATTTTGAAGTTGCTCTGGATTGGCATTAAAGGCCCCAAATTCAACCTGTGTCTTAGGATACTTAGCCACAAAAGCCAAGACCTGATAAATAGCCTCTAAATCCAACTGGTCAAAGTCAACCTGATAAAAAATCTTAGACTCTTTGACACGTTGACTGGTTCCCAAAGCCAAACGGGTATCGAAAGAAGCCATGTGTTTGAGTTTCTTAGCATCTTCTGGATAGGCAACTTGAAGTTGCTCCAAGTAATCGTAACGGTCAGCAATCAACAAGTCCACTTGTGGCAGAAAGGCTGGATAGGTGTCAATACTATCATCCTGATTACGTTCTGCGAACCAGGTCAAAATCTTAGTGTTAGCTGCTGGCAAGTGATTAAAGAGGGCTTGTTGTGACGCAAGTCTGAAGCTATAACAAAACGGTCATCATTCGTCACCTTTTCTGCTAAATTTATCCAAAAATTCCCAAATGACTTCGAAAGGTCACCGTAGTAACTCTTATTAAAGCGGCCGTCTGTTCTAGGATTAGCCACAATCCCACGTCCATCATAGAAGTGACAAAGCTGCCAAATTCCTTTGCATTTAGGTAATTGCGATAGATTGGTTGACCATTTTCAAAATAGAGACTACTTGAAACAAAGCCACGGTCATCATAGACATCTTCACGGATGATTTGCTCTTCATCAAGTAGCGAATCATGGCAATAAAACCTCAGTACCGAACTCAATTTCGGCATAACGCTTGTGCTGACATTGAACCACAATAGCAAAGGGTGTATGACAAAAGTAGAGCCTTCAGGCCAGTCCAAATCGGTCACCTGCAGGTTTGCATAGCTTCATCGTAATTCCTGAATCAAGTCAAAGATGGCTGTGGCCAACTTCCAAGACATCATGACGGTGCAAGAAATAACGCAAATGCGGCTGGTAGGCCAAAAGCAAAAGCTGCGGGCAGCTCCTCATCCTGAAAAATACGGACTTGGTGTAACCTCATCGTCAATTTTTTGACGGTAGATACCAAGGTCAATGGACGTCTTCCAAAATTCATCCGTCTGCCCATACCAAGCTGGAATAAAATAATACATGATTCTCCTTTATTGTCTTTACATCACAATACTTGAGATTGAGGTAGACCGATCACAAGTCACCAGCCTACCTCTCAACCCATGAGGGTGAGTGTTTATACATTTTCAAAAAGTGGGGTATAGGAAGTGTTGAGCTTCAAAGCTTTCATTTCCTCGTTAACATTGTAAATCATACCGCTAAAAATCAAGAAGGTCCTGGAATCATACTCAGTTGCAAATAATCTGGATTGACCAAGACAACTAACATGGGAACCCTGCCATAAAAGAGCATGTAAAGGGCACCGATGAAGCCAAGCCTAAGAACTAAGCGGTTGATATAAGCACTGGTTTCTTGACCTGGATAAACACCATAGATGTATTCACCGACTTGCGCATCCGTTCAGAGATTTGTTCACCACTGACATTAACAAAGGCAAAGGCTAAACCGAGAACGAAGAGCATAACCATATAAACGGCCACCAGATGGGTTGCCCGACAGTCAAGGCCTTGATGGCACCACTGGTCCACTTGTTTTCAGGATGGATAAATTGAATCAGCATAAAGATGTACTGAGGAATACTGACTAGAGACATGGCATACATGAAAGGCATCCCCCAGCTGGATTCAACATAATATCCAAATAAGAATACTGTTTAATCGGTTATGAATATTGATTTTATTAATTGAAATACGATATCTGGCCCGTTGGACAACTCCTGAAATATAGAGAAAGACCAAACTGAACAGGATCAAGGGAAGAAAGACATCCCAACCGATACCTAACTTATCAAAACTCTCCATGACTTGGAAAGGCAAATTAGCCATCATACTTGCCATCAAGATGACAATGGAACCACCAATCCCAAAGAGAGTTAAATCCGATGCCATAGGAAGAAAGGTCCGGCAATCAACAGAATCGTATTCATAAAAATGGCGAGGCCAGCATTGACCCCGGAGACGATAGGCAGGTTTAAGGACACTGCCAAGGACTGGACGACTGCATTGCTAGAGTCAAATACATTCGCCTACGGTCCTGAATTTCAATGGGAGGTTTTAAGCCCATTTTCTTAGAGAAAGAAAACATCTGCCAAAGAATCATGGCCGACATCCAAGGCGACAAGCCCACTGAGAAAAGTGACATGGACCTGAGGTTTCCCCATCATTGCACTAGAAAGCCAAGGAACCTATGACTCCTCCAAAGATATTGGCATGTTTCAAATCCACAAAGGAAGAACCAATTGATTCCCTACACAATAAATGAAGAGGAAAAAGATGGTCCATAAGACACGCTTGGTAATTATCGATTGACTAATTTTTTCACTATTACTCCTACTTCCTGCCTCTGTAGGACAGGCTAATCTTACCTTATGACGGACAGACATTACTCTCTGTCAAGTACTGAGTTTTATTTCCTATTCATACCAAATCCAAACGAGCAAAAGCCGCATCAAAGGCTCTTCTTACGCATTTGACGAATGGTCTCAGCCATCTCTTTCCAACGATCTCTTGAGTAGGTCTGTTGGTTATGTTTGGTTGACTTGAGATCCTCAAAGCTAAGAATGGGTTTATTTTCGAACCTAAAGGCATCAAGATTTCCACTACCTTTCTTCAGGGTTAATATCCAAAAGGAGGTCACTGGTATGAACCAACTCCAAATCTAAGCCATTTAAGCCTGCAATGGCTGAGTAAACTGTCACATTAGGATAAGTAATTAATTGTGCCAGTTTATCTGAAACATGCTGCGACGAGCAATCTTAAACTGAACCTTAGGAAGCGCAGAGATAAGATCTGTCAAATGCGGAATTTCTGCAATTGGTATAAATCAGGCAGGTAAATGGACGCCCCTTCGGATAAATCATATCCTCTAAGAGCGGTAGCAATGGATTATCACCCACCCTGACCAATCCATTTGGGCATAGAACCACCAAACGTCACGATAAGCTTGACAGGCTAAAGGACCATGGCTTACATGTGAGGCGTAGTGTAGAACCTTAGGATAAGATTGTCCATTAGGCAAATGGAAACCAGCCAAACTTGACTTGGTGACGGCATAGTTATTGTCGAAAGACAGGGGCAACCAGTTATTACGGAAGACCATATTCAAAATAGACTGTTCCGCAAATGGTACCTTATCATGCCACTCACTGGTCATGTCAATTAAGTGGCGTCTCTATTTGTACTGCTTCCAATGGCAGTATCAATTACCATGAACCCGGCATCAAACATATACTGACGGTCCTGAACCTGAATAGCATAATCACGAACAGCAGCCAGAGGGCGACCCTGCAAATCAAGGTGAAAAGATCCTCCAGAGAACCGTAACCACCATGTCACTGTCCAAATAAAGAGCTCGTTCCTCAGACACAAAGTCCGCCACAAAATAGCGAAGATAGCTTGCATAGTTGCTATTAGTCTTGAATTGCTTGATATGACTACTATCCACACGACAGTTAATCACTTCACTACCAAAGGCAGCCAAATGACGGTTTAGTCCTCTAAACCACTCTTGAGAGAAATCATCGTTAATCAAGTAAAAACGAATGTTGCGATGATGGAAAACGATGGATTTGATGGTCGTAAGCACCTGGTCAACATAAGTATAGTTAGCCGCAAGAACAATAGCACGCTTTTTAGTCTCATAACGTTGAGGAGCTAAACTCAAGACCTGGAATTTCTCCTGAATGGAGCGGTAGGCATCAGAA
>JBKWCO010000055.1:0-8505 GCA_046975465.1 Streptococcus sp.
GTTTGAAATACCTGACAATTTTGCTACAGCTATAGTTGCCAAGGCATTTTCAACATTGTGACTACCAGGAACGCCAATCTCATCAGCTTGCATCACCAATTCACCTTTGAAGTAGAGGCCACCATTTTCAAGATAGGCACCATCTACTTTTTCCACTGTTGAGAATGGTACTACTTGTGCTTTAGTTTGTGTAGCCAATTCCTTAGCCAAGTCTTGGTTGAAGTTCAAAACAACAAAATCATCCGCAGTCATCTGATTTTGAATATTCCATTTGGCAGCCACATATTCTTCAAAACTACCATGATAGTCAATATGTGTAGGCATCAAGTTAGTAATCACAGCAATATGTGGATGGAAGCTGTCAATCCCCATCAATTGGAAAGAAGACAATTCCATAACTAAGGTATCTTGAGCAGTAACTGACTGTACAACTTCTGACGCAGGGAAACCGATATTTCCAGATAAGACACCCGATTTGCCACCATGGTTTAGGACATCAGCAATCATAGTTGTCGTTGTTGTCTTACCATTTGAGCCTGTAATACCGATAATAGGTGCTTCAGATACTAGGTAAGCCAATTCCACTTCAGTCCAAACAGGAATGCCTTTTTCTAGTGCACGAGCTACCATTGGATTGTCATAACGAATTCCAGGATTTTTCACCATTAATTCAAAATTTTCATCCAAAAGCTCAAGAGGATGTCCACCACAAACAACCTTAATCCCTTCTTCAAGAAGAGCCTGAGCCGAGGGTTTTCCTCAAATGGTTTCCCATCATTTACTGTGACAATAGCACCCAACTTAGCCAATAGGCGGGCAGCTGCTTCACCAGATTTAGCCAAACCAAGGACCAAAACTTTTTTATTTTCAAATTGTGTTACTGATTTCATAATTCGTCCATTCTCTCAAATTGTATCATAATCATTTTACCCTTTATCCCAAGCTATTTCAAGGAGTTACCTCTTCTTGGCAAAAGAAAAAGCCAATCTATTCGATTGACTTTTAATCTCATGCTACTTATTTATCTTCATGTTCAGCTTTTTCATGATTAAGCACTGACATAGCGAAAAAATCTTTCAAGGTGAAATAGCTCAATACAAGCATTCCCACCGTAACAAAGAACTCACCAGGTAAACTGAAGAATTTAATGATTGATAGCAATGCTAAAAGTAGGAGCAATGCTAAAGTAGCCATGACAAAGAGAAGATTCATGGTGTTTTTTACCGACTTTGGTGCAATAAAGAAATAGAATGATGCAATCAATATAGCAACAATCAGATAAAACATCTCTTCTCCTCTCTATATATTATTCAGCTTCTGCTGCTTTTTTCTTACGTTTATTGGCATTATCACGCTCTGCTTTATTCAAAATTTGTTTACGCAAGCGGATAGATTCAGGCGTTACTTCCATGTACTCATCATCATCCAAGAATTCAAGCGATTCTTCAAGAGTCAAGATACGTGGAGTCTTGATAACAGCCGTTTGGTCCTTAGTTGCTGAACGCACGTTTGTCATTTGTTTTGCTGTAGTGATATTGACACCAAGGTCATTTTCACGAGCATTTTCACCAACAATCATACCTTCATAAACTTCAGTACCTGGGTTAACAAAGATTGTACCACGTTCTTCAATACGCATGATTGAGTAAGTTGTCGCTTTACCTGTATCGATAGATACGAGGGCACCACGGTGACGTCCACCAATTTCACCAGCAACAACTGGCAAGTATTGGTCGAAAGTATGGTTCATGATACCGTAACCACGTGTCATAGACAAGAATTCAGTTGAGAATCCGATAAGTCCACGAGCTGGTACAAGGAAGATAAGACGTGTTTGACCGTTACCAACCATTTGCATATCAAGCATGTCACCTTTACGTTCTGAAAGGGCTTGGATGATAGAACCTTGGTACTCTTCTGGAGTATCAATTTGAACACGTTCAAATGGCACACATTTCACGCCATCAATTTCTTTGATGATAACTTCTGGACGAGATACTTGAAGTTCGTAACCTTCACGACGCATTGTTTCGATAAGGATTGACAAGTGCAATTCACCACGACCTGAGACAGTCCATTTATCTGGAGAATCAGTTGGATCAACACGAAGAGAAACGTCCGTTTGCAATTCTGCCAAAAGACGTTCTTCGACCTACGTGATGTTACGTGTTTACCTTCACGACCGGCAAATGGTGAGTTGTTGGCCAAGAAAGTCATTTGAAGAGTTGGTTCATCAATACGAAGTACTGGCAATGGTTCAACAGCATCTGTTGGTGTGATTGTTTCACCAACGAAGATGTCCTCCATACCTGAGATGGCAATCAAGTCACCAGCTTTAGCTTCATCAATTTCACGACGCTCCAAACCAAAGAAACCAAAAAGTTTAGTAACACGGAAGTTCTTTGTTGTTCCGTCAAGTTTTGAAAGGGTAACTTGGTCACCGACTTTTACAGTTCCACGGAAGATACGTCCAATACCGATACGTCCAACGAAATCATTGTAGTCAAGAAGTGACACTTGGAATTGAAGAGGCTCATCTGAGTTATCTACAGGAGCTGGGATGTGGTCAATAATAGTGTCAAAGATTGGAGCCATAGTGTGCTCTTGATCAGCAGGGTTATCTGACAATGATGATGTCCCATTAATCGCTGAAGCATACACAACTGGGAATTCCAGCTGATCATCATCAGCACCAAGCTCGATGAAAAGTTCAAGAACTTCATCAACAACTTCTTCAGGACGAGCTGATGGTTTATCAATCTTGTTAACAACAACAATTGGTGTCAAATTTTGCTCAAGCGCTTTTTTAACACAAAACGTGTTTGAGGCATAGTTCCTTCGTAGGCATCAACAACAAGGACAACCCCATCAACCATTTTCATGATACGTTCAACTTCTCCACCGAAGTCCGCGTGACCTGGTGTATCCATGATGTTGATACGTGTACCGTTATAAGCAACGGCTGTATTTTTAGCAAGGATGGTAATTCCACGTTCTTTTTCAAGATCGTTTGAGTCCATTGCACGCTCATCAAGCTCTTTACGCTCGTCAAGAGTGTGTGATTGTTTCAACAATTCATCAACAAGTGTTGTTTTACCGTGGTCAACGTGGGCAATAATGGCAACGTTACGGATATCTTCTCTAAGTTTAGTCATTTTTTCCTCTTTAATTTTTATTTCAACTTTTCAAGTATACCACATTTTAAGAAAATGGCAGAACCAGACCAATTGTAAACGTTTTCAATAAGAAAAAGGTGTAATAAGACCCCAATTGGTCAGACACACCTTTTCGCATTATTTTTGAATTGTAAGAGCTAGACTGGCAGCTCCAATGATACCAGCATCATTACCAAGCTCAGCCAACTTCACTTTTGTTGTACGACGAACTTGTGGGAAAGCATAACGTACAAAATAACCTTCACTCTGCTACGTAAGAATTCACCAGCAGCTGAAACACCACCACCGATAACTGAATCAGGGTTAAGGATGTTTGAAATATTTGCTGTTGCAAGGCCAAGGTATTCTGACACTTTGTCAACAATACTATCGGCGAACTTATCTCCTTCAGCCGCAGCCATAAAGATATCTTTACTTGTTACTTGTTCACCGTTATCTACAGCAGCCTTAATGGCTGAATCACCTTCATACTCCTCTGCCATATGACGTGCCAAACGAACCACACCAGTTGCTGAAGCTACAGTTTCCAAACAGCCTTGTTACCACCAAGTACATTCAAAACCTGTTTCAGGTTCAACGATAATATGACCAATCTCACCACCAGCACCAGCAACACCGTGAATCAAATTACCATCAGCGATAACACCGCCACCTACACCTGTTCCAAGTGTTACAAAAACAACATCTGGATTGTTGGCACCAGCACCAACCCAACGTTCACCTAAAGCAGCCACATTTGCATCATTATCAATAGCGAATGGAATACCCAATTCTTTTTCAATGACAGATCCAACTTCTTGAGTGTCTGCCCAGTTTAGGTTGAAAGCACCTGTTACCGTCTTATTTTTACGGTCAACAGCACCGGAGATCCCATACCAATTCAATAAAGTCATCTGCAGTGAGTCCGTACATTGCCAAACGGTGTTTCAAGAATCAATATTTGGAACGATGTGACGTCCATCTTCAAGCGTATTTGTTTCAATCGCCCATTTTTCCTGAACGCTACCTTCTGCGTCAAAATACCAAATTTGACAGTTGTTCCACCAAGATCAATACCCAAGAGTTTTTGCTCATTTTCTTTCTCCATTTCAATGCGATGTTCATGTCGTAAAATCATTTCAGCAGATAGATAGTTGTCTTTATCAATTAAGCCATTCTGGTAGAGAGCCTCTAACTCAATTTCATCATCTCAATATCATAAGTCTTTTACCCAGATAAACTACTATGCCAAACTGTTTCAACAACTGTTGAACGTCATATAAAGTTTTCATAGCAATATTTTAGCAAAAAGCTTCTGCCATGACAAGATGGTTTTGAAAACCTTTACAGATTATTGTATTCTTCAAAAAAACCTAAGTCATTTAGACTCAGGTTTTTGACAATTCGGGCAAATCCCATGTAAAATCATCTGTTCACGAGTAATGCGAAATCCTGTTTGTGATTCTACCTCTTCCTTGAAAGACGGAATCGGTAAGTCTAAGTCAGTAATGTGACCACATTTTTCACAAACAATGTTTAAGTGGTCATGCCCCATAAAATCATAATAGGTTGTATTATCATTATTAACCTTAATTTCAGAGACAATCCCTTCTTCAACCAACACCTTCAGGTTGTTATAGACCGTCGCTAAACTCATCCCAGGATTGTCAGGGAGTAGGTCATAATATATCACATCTGCACTAGGGTGTTGATCAGACATCATCAAATAGCGAATAACAGCTTTACGAGATTCCGTCAACCGAATTCCTTTAGCTTTTAACTGATTTAGGACATCTTCATAAACGCCTAGACTACGTCGATGTACAGACATATCGCCACCCCCCCTTCTTCTAAAAGTATTTTACGTCTATTATACACTTTTAGAGGAACTCTTGACAATCATCTTAACTCAAAAATGCTTATCTCAAGCCTGGCGCTTGTCCAAGCTCCAGTCAACATCCAGATTGTTTATCAATTTCAGATTTAGCCAGTGAAGATATCATTTGAAGGAGCATCTCCTTCTTCATCTGTGATATCCAAACCAACTTGGAACAATACTGACAAATATTTGTATGTATCAACCAATAATCGAATTTGATCAGACATTGGTTTATCAAATGTACCAGTAGTTTCAGTCAAGCCTGAATTGGATGAAAATTCTACCAAAGTTGAGTATGGTTCCCCACCAATAGTAATCAAACGTTCACTAATAACATCAAGATGAGCATTCAAACTATCCATCAATTCATCCATTTTTGGATGAAGATAGAGGAAACCAGGACCACGCATATACCAATGAACTTGGTGAACAATTGAAGCCGCTACAGACAAATCAGCAACTGCTTGATTCAAAACTGCTTTAGTTTTTGTATATGAAGGTGTTTCAGCTTGTTGGTTAACTGTTTCATTGATTGTTTCTTTAATTGATATACCATATTAATTCTCCTTATTTAGAATTACTATTATTTATATTTTTATTTTAGAATATTTCTAAATAAGATGCAAGCAAAATGTTTTTTCTCACTCTTTTTCGAATAATTAGGTATGTTAACTATCATTTATTTTTTTCTGGGAGCCTCTTTAGGTTCATTTATCGGACTGATTTGTGATCGTTTCCCTGAGAAGTCGATTATTTTTCCTAGTAGTCACTGTAGTCATTGCAAGCATCAGTTGCGTTTTTTCGAGATGATCCCTATCCTCTCACAACTTTTCTTAAGATCTCGATGTCGATCATGTCAGACTTCTATCCCTCTTCGTTACCTCTTTATGGAACTATTTTGTGGAGTAATATGCCTGCTATATTTCTATGACTTTTTGAGTCTTGAAGTAACCTACTTTCTTTACTTCAGCCTTTGTTTATCAATTTTTGATTTGAAGCATAAATCCTATCCGCTTCTGATTTGGATAGTTGGAACACTCCCGCTCCTATTCATGGGAAACCACTATCTCACTTTCTTAGGATATATTAGCTTTATATCCTATATTAAACGTTAAACATTGGAGAAGGCGATTTTCTCTACTTAGCTAGTGCCTCACTTATTTTCCCACTTTCAAAAACACTACTAATTATTGAAATTGCCTGCCTATTAGGACTAGCTTACTTCCTTCTACGAAGAAATCTCAAGGAATACATCGCATTTGTTCCATTTCTTTTTCTCGGGATAGTACTCCTTACTTTTTGTTCAATTGTATAGAAAAAAGCCGATAAACCTCGGCTTTTCTTTATTAGTTCATATTAACACGGTGCCACTCATTAATGACATAACAAAGCATCTCTAATTGTTGCAATCCTACATTATTAATTTCTGAAGTCTCTTCGTCCGAACCACCTAAATAACGTGTATAAATGGCTATAAGATACGGTGTATCTTCCATCACGATAGCATCAACATTTAAGGCTTCACGAACATAACCTGGTTTCTGATAAATAGTCAATCCTTGATTATATGTTTTATAATAATATTCTGGGAAAGACTCTCCCAAATATTTGAGAATATCTTTATAATCCTCTTGGTGTTTCCAAAGTAATCCAAGACTTGGATGTAATAATCCGTTGTTGTCTTATTACCATGCATTTGGATAGTCTTCACTTCACCTTTTGATTTACCGTATTTATCGAGCATACCATAGAATTTTTCCATACCACCAAGGCGTTCTGCCAAAGCGTAGGCTGGTGTATTCTCTGAGTAAACTAGAGAATATTCCTGCATCTCTGGAATAGTCATTGAACCACCGAAAGCAGCAACATAATTATCATGTTCACCTTGGTATTCATACTCAGTATTAGTAATATCAAAACGTTCAGTTAAAGAAAGTTTACCCTTGTTAACCTCATCCATGACAAGCATGTTTAATGGCAGTTTGTAAGTAGAACCTGCAGTCATTGGCTGAGTATCATTCATGGAATAATGCTCATTAGTTTTGGTATTCTTGTATGAGAAAGCAATTTGGCTAGCATCAATACCTTGATCAGCCAGATAAGCTTCGACCACTTGGTTCAAAGTCATATTGGCATAGTCATAAGTCAAACCATTGGCCGCCATCGTGTTAGCATCAGCATCCATAACAGCTTGTTTAGCTTCAGCTGACTTGTTGGTTGGTGTGACCTTTTCCTCTTTTTCCTTCTCATCTTTTTTAGCCACTTTTGAACTGGATCCAAAAATATTTCCAAAGTTACCTGAGTGACCAGCTTGCTTACCACGCCCTGCTAGAGCAAGCATAGCAATAAACAAAAGAACCACCAAAGCACCTAGGAAAGCCAAAATAAGGTAAGCTTTTTTATCATCTCGAGATGACTTGGATTTTGACTTAGATCTAGATTTCTTAGAACGCTTGCTCCTTAATGCTAAAGGTTCAGTTTTTGGTTCCTTTTCCTTTTGTTCGTCTGATACGACTGTTTCCTTAGCAGGCTTCTTATCTACAGATTTTTTAGAAGACTTTTATGTTCTTTTTCGTTTCTTTCTTCTTGGACTTTTGGCGTCTTTTTTGACATCCTTCTTATCATCCTTGATATCATTTTTGCCATCTTTTTGATATCGTTTTGAAGGTCTTGTTTTACCGAATCTTTCTTTTTATCTTTAGTTTTTCGGCGGCTTCCACTATACTTTTTGCTTGAATGTTTTTCCTTTTTTTTCATAACAATTATAGTTTAAGATATAATTCACTAAAAATCAAGGAGATTTTACAATCATATTACAAAAAAATCATCCCCAATAGTGAGGATAATTTTAAACTTATTTAGCTGCTGCATAAAGCTCAGCAACTTTATTCCAGTTAATGATTTCAAAGAAAGCTTTGATGTAGTTTGGACGTACGTTACGGTAGTTTAGGTAGTAAGCGTGTTCCCAAACGTCAAGTGCCAAGATTGGTTTCTTACCGTCTGAGATAGGAGTGTCTTGGTTAGCTGTTGAAACGACTTCAAGCTTACCTTCAGCGTTAACAACAAGCCATGCCCAACCTGAACCAAAACGAGTTGTTGCTGCCGCTGTGAAAGCTTCTTGGAAGGCTTCAAATGAGCCGAAAGCTTCGTTAATAGCAGCTGCTACTTCTGCAGTTGGTTCTTGTTTTTCAGGAGACAAGAGTTCCCAGAAAAGTGCGTGGTTAAGGTGTCCACCACCATTGTTAATAAGTGCTTGACGGATATCTGCTGGAATTTGTTCCACGTCAGCCAAAAGTGCTTCGAGATCTTCACCAATTTCTGGGTGTTTTTCAAGAGCAGCATTAGCATTTGCTACATATGTTGCGTGGTGTTTGTCGTGGTGGAGAGTCATTGTTTCAGCATCAATGTATGGTTCCAATGCATCGTAAGCGTAAGGAAGGTCTGGAAGGATAATTGCCATAGTAAAGGTCC